>CP133159.1:4495833-4796666 GCA_030913385.1 Cytophagaceae bacterium ABcell3 | reverse complement strand
GTTGCACTTTTCGGGGTTACCGCAAAAGAATGGCGAGACAACAATCCCAACAAAGACGGAAACATCAGAGATAATGCGACATTGGAGCAGTTGGTTGTGTTAAGCAATATGGAAAGCATAAACGCTTTACTTATCCGGCAAGGTTTGACACAAAACGAGCGACTAATCCAACTCAATAAAACTGCCATAACACAAATGAAATCATTGCTTGAAAGTAGAACAATGACGAAACTAAAATAGACGGACGAAAAAAACAACGAACCGCCAACAATGCATATAGCAGACCAGCAGGTTCTGTAGGAACCGAAGCTTTAGAGCTTTATCAATCCTAGTCTCGGAGGATACGTAACTGCTTTAAAAACTGCTGGCCATGCCATAGTGTGCCAAGAAGCAGTGTCGGCATTAAACACACTGCATGCTTTAATTGAGATGGTGGAGACCGTTTGTAAGGTTGGCCCACCGGAATCGTCTTACAGGAGAGGGTTCCAAACCACCTGAAGGTGCTGTAGTAAAGAGCTATGGTGCTGAGCGTTCAGGAAAAGTAGTACCATGAGTACTACAGGTAAGAATAAAAGAGATGAACTAACCGTAACCGCTGATGAGGTGTCGAGAACCAGCCACATTCCATCAAAAGCTGTAGAGTATGCTATGCAGTTAAGAGTTCAGCGGAAACCTGTCTACTGGCTGAACGATGGGCGTCATTCAGGCGGCATGACTTTATTCAGGCTCAATTAAGGAACTTGGGAACCTGCATAGTGTTGAGGCTGGGGACAGTTCCAGCCCTCAAAGGGAAATGCACAATAGGAACAACCTAAAGGCAAAATACCGGTGCATTATGCAGGGGCGGACTAACTCGTAGTAGTGATGAAGCTCCTGTAATGGGAGTGGAGCGAAGGGGTTAGGTTATACAGTCAATTACATTTAACAACTCCGAAAGAGGATGATTTTATGGAATGAGACAAAATCAGTACCCATAAGCCGTCAAATGGTTTGGGGAGCTTATAAGAAAGTCAAAGCCAACAAAGGGAAGGCAGGTATAGACTCTGTCAGCATGGAAGAATTTGATGCCGATAGGTCAAAATACCTGTACAAACTTTGGAACCGGCTGGCTTCAGGAAGCTACTTCCCCCCACCAGTTAAAGAGGTAGAAATACCAAAAGACGACGGTAAATTGCGGAAGCTGGGAATCCCCACCATAAGTGACAGGGTAGCTCAAATGGTAATCAAGGAATATCTGGAACCAAGGTTCGAAGAGGTCTTCAGTCCCGACTCATATGGTTATCGTCCAAGCAAGAGTGCACACCATGCATTACAAGCTGTTCGATTAAACTGTAAAAGGTCTGACTGGGTAATAGACCTTGATATCAAAGGATTCTTTGACAATATAGACCATTCCAAGTTATTACTGGCAGTAAAGAAGCATGTGCCGGAAAAATGGTGCCTGCTATATATCGAGAGGTGGTTAAAAGCCCCCGTGCAAAGTAAATCAGGTTCCCTGATTGAAAAGCAAGGAAAAGGCACGCCACAAGGAGGTGTTATCAGCCCGTTACTGGCAAACCTGTTTCTTCATTATGGTATGGATAAATGGCTTGACCGCAACCACCCTTCAGTGAAATATGTCAGATATGCCGATGATGCCATACTTCACTGTCGTTCAAAGCCTCATGCAGAATATGTTCTAAGGTCTCTTCAGTACCGTATGGAGGAGTGTAAACTAGAACTTCATCCAGAAAAGACCAAACTTGTCTACTGTCGCGACTATCGAAGAACAGAAAAATTCCCTGTTGTAAAGTTTGACTTTTTAGGTTTCTCTTTTCAACCACGAACCACAAGTTCGAAAGAAGCGGGGAAACTGTTCGTAGGTTATGACTGTGCTATCAGTATAAAGTCAAAGAAGCGAATTGCAGATAAATTGGAAGCGTTGGATTTTGAAAAGCTGAGTTTCCACTGCATTGTCGGAATAGCAGGATACTTAAATCCCTTTATAAGGGGTTGGGTAAACTATTATGGCAAATATCGGAAGTCAGCACTTCATCCGGTATTTCGTATACTGTCACAGAGGATTGTCCGGTGGGCAAGGAAAAGGTACAAGCGTTATAAAACAAGCCTGAAAAAGGCCTACAATTGGCTTGAGCAGATTAGAGAGCAATTTCCTAATCTATTTTACCATTGGCAATTAGGATTTAAATAGGCTAACGCTTAAGATTGTATAACAAGAGCCGTATGATGGGAGACTATCAAGTACGGTTCTGTGAGAGGCTTGGGGTGAAATTCCCCTTGCCTACTCGACTGCTAAACGTTATAGGGCATTTTAGGTACACAGAATGACAAACAAATTAAGTAACTTTGCAAAATATCAGTAGATGAATAATGGGGAAAAAGGAATCGAAAGACAAGGCTAGACAATACAAGCCTTCAACAGTAAGGAGGTTAGATACTCTTTCGGGAAATGAATGCGCCCATCCCAGTTGCTCAAAGAAATTGATTGCTGAAGATGGAATCTCAATAATTAGTAAAATTTGTCATATTGCAGCAGCTAGTAAGGAAGGCCCAAGGTTTGATGAGAATATGACCGATGATAAAAGAAGGGGATTTGATAATTTAATTTTGCTTTGTGACGAACATCACGTGATAATTGATAATAAGGAAAATGAAAATCAATATCCAACTCCTCTTTTAAAAGAGTGGAAAAGTACCCACGAAAAAAAGATATTAGAATTGATTTCAAGTAAAAATTTATTATCAAAACATCCATTAGCTTTAAACAAAGTAATTAATACAATTGGCTCTAAAATGGATGAAATTCTTGATTTACCTGAAACAGAAAGAGCGCCTAATACAGAAGTAAAGATTTTATTCAATAACGTCATAAGATATGAATCAGTAATAAGAGAGTTTGCTCCATATCAAGTGAAACTTAATAAGATTTATGAGATAATTGAGAAAGAAGGTTCCACCAAAAAGGAGTTAGTCTTACATAATATTAAACGAATTTATCTTAGTGTAAAATCGGAATACAAAGACATTGAAGAAATAAGGAATAATGCTGATATTATTCTGGATAAAGTGATTGAAACTGTTTGGGATAATGTATGTAAAGCACCAAACAAGTTAGATGAATTTGACCAAGAAACAATTGATTTTAGCTTAATGATAGTAATCGTTGATGCATTTATGCGTTGTAATATTTTGGAAGAACCTCCTAAATAGATTTAAGACATGATAATTGATAAAAATATTAATCCGGAAAGAGATTTGTATTATTTAGGTGGTATTCTAATTGATGTTCTTCAAAAAAAGGACAATAAAGAAGTCGATTATATGGATTTATACGCATTAATAAATAATGAAAAAGAAATTACTATTAATTTATATTCATTAACATTGGACTGGTTATTTATTCTAGGATTAGTAGCTAAAGGAGAAAACGGTAAAATAAAAAAATGTTTCTAAAGAGACTGAAAATAGAGAATAAGTTAGGTTTAATCCGTGAAATTGAATTTCATAAAGGACTTAATTTGATAGTGGATGAAACCGTAGAGAAGGATAAAAAAACTACTGGTAATAATGTCGGAAAAACGACGGTGTTACGACTTGTGGATTTTTGTCTGGGTTCAAGTGGAAAAAACATTTACCAAGATTCAGAATTCAAAGAGCAAGAAAATAGTACAATCAAGGATTTTTTAATTAACACAGAGGTTCTGGTTATTTTAACCATGGTTGACGACTTGGATTTTCCGATAGATTCGATTACCATAAAAAAGAATTTCTTAAAGTACGGAAAGAAAATTCAAGAAATTAATGGGGAGACAATCATAAACGAGAAAGAATTTGATTTAAAACTCAAGGAGTTAATATTTAATACAAGCGTTGAGAAGCCTACATTTAAGCAGATTGTTTCTAAAAACATTCGTGACGAAAAGAACAAGTTGGCAAATATTGTAAAAGTTTTAAATCCTTTTACAAAAATTGAAGAATATGAAGCTCTATTCCTTTTTTGGTTAGGAATAAATACAGACACACATAATCAGAAGGAACTTTTAGGTAAAGAAAAAACTCGAGAAGAAAGTTTCCAAAAAAGACTCAAAAAAGAAGGCGAACTATCATTAATTGAACAACAACTTGAATTAGTTCATACAAAAATTAAGGAACTTCAACAAACAAAGGCGAATTTCAATTTTAATGAGAAATTTGAAGCACAGTTAGATGAGCTAAATATTTTAAAGTTAAACCTTTCAAAACTTTCTACTGAACTAAGTAGATTAAATATGAGACGAGAATTAATTCTCGAAAGCAAAGCAGAATTAGAAAACGAAAGAACTAACATTGATGTCAACCAGATAGAATCATTATATAGTAAAGCGTCAAAACTAATACCTAATTTACAGGTATCTTTTGAAGAAACTGTTAAATTTCACAATGACCTTTTGGATGAGAAAATCAAATACATTGAAGTTGAGTTACCCTCATTAACAGAAAAATTAAAATCTATTTCAAAGGATATTTCTTCATTAAGAAGACGTGAAAAGGAATTGTCTGAGTTTGTAAGTGCTTCAGAATATAGTGATGATTATGACAAAGTTCTAATTGAATTGAATTCATTTTTTGAAAGGAAAGGCAATTTAGAAGAAAGAAAGAAACTCTGGATTACATCTAATGAAAAGCTTAATCGCATTAATGAAGAATTAGAAACTATTAATTCAGAAATTAATTCAAAGGACAGCATAATCCAAAAACGAATTACTCTCTTTAATAAGTACTTCACAAAAGTATCAAGTCAACTTTATGGGGAAGAGTATTTATTAAGTACTCAAAAAAGCGAAAAGGGTTACGACCTAATTGTAACAAATATTGAAGGAAACCCAAGTACAGGAAAAAAGAAGGGACAAATAGCTGCTTTTGATTTCGCCTATGTATTATTTGCAGAAGAAATTGAACTTAAATTTATTCACTTCATAATGCACGACCAGCTTGAAAATATGCACGATAATCAATTAAGTACTATTTTAGTTGATTTAGCTAACTCGATAAATTGCCAATTCATTCTTCCCATAGTTAGGGATAAAATTCCATCTGACATTGATATTGAAAAATACATAATATTAAGGCTTGCTGAGAATAACAAATTGTTTAAAAGATAAACGCCCTATAACACTGCATATACTCGACCACCGGGTGCAGTGGGAGCCGAAAGTTCAGAGCTTTTAGCTATCATCAGTTCTCGGCGGATACTTTTCTACTTAAAAACCGGTGGCCAGAGTATATGCTAAACGTTAGCGGCAAGCAAAGGAATACTACTGCTGACCATGACCTTTATTAAGACCTAAAATTATAGATAAAATAAGTGAAAGTATGAGTGTTTTTATCAGTTACTCAACAAAAGATAGTGAGTTTGTAACAAGGCTTTCAACTGAGTTAGTTAAAAGAAGGATCCGTGTTTGGCTTGATAAGTGGGAAATGCAGCCCGGTGATTCACTAGTTGACAAAATACAAGCAGGTCTTAGTGATTCCTCATATTTGCTTGTTGTCCTTTCTAATAATTCAATAAATAGTGAATGGTGTAAAAAAGAATTAAATTCTGGAATAATGAGGGAACTTGAGGAGAAAAAGGTTGTGGTTATTCCAATAATAATTGACGATTGCAAGATACCGATATTCCTAAAAGAAAAAGTATATGCCGATTTTCGGAAAGATTTTGACGAAGGTTTAAAATCATTATTGCGGCCACTTTCTAAGTTCTTTTCTGAACATATGGGAAGGTCTTCAAATGATGAAGTTATTTCTGATTATGCCATAAATTGGGGAATAAAGGATGACTTGTATTATATGACCATTGATATAGTAAACTGGATGGTGAAGGATAAAAAGTCAATTTTACTACAAGTTGAAATAAATGGTTGTGAAAATGCAACAGATAGGTTCATGATGCAAGTAAAATCAGGAATGGGATGGCTAATGAAGGAAACGATTATTTCTATGATGTTTATGAATGATGATTTTAGAAATTTAAATATTCTGGTTAAAAATGACGAAGTTTTTGTCTGTCAATTTAAAACTAAAGACATTAAAATGAACATTTTTTTTGATGTTAAATTTAGGGCAATTTTAATGGGTGAAGATAATGGGAATGATATTTTAGTGAATTTTATAGACTTTATAGAAATGCTGGATGGAAGTAGACAAGAACGAAAAGAAAAATATGGAAATCCTTAGTCTGGTTCTTTTTATATAATAGGGTGGATTAATGTTATTACAATAATTAAATAATCATCATATTATCAAATTAATGCTTACAGAACAGAATATATTATCTCTTTTTGAATCTCATGGAGTTCCACAAAAAGGAATACCATTAGATTTTTTACCATCAGACCAATTAGTTTTAAAACTTACATTGAGATTTAAAATTGAGTTTGCGGTTATGTTTACAATTGGCCAGTTTAACTACTACCTTTATTCCGGAAATCAAAATAGTGTTAATTTGCCTATTTCTTCAAATGAAATTCTCCTTAAACACACACATCCACGAGGGACACCTTTTCCAAGTCCAGATGATATAAATTGGTTGATAACTGCTCAATCTTTTGGTTTACCTCAAGTTCAATCAGTAATTCTTCCTATAGGTAAAAATAGAGTTACTTTTAGGTCAACTACACCAACAAGCTAAATTAGATATTATGAATATTCAACAAGAAATATTGAACAATATAAATAATAGATACATTCTTTTGAAAAAAGGGGACATATATTCTATAATTGATAAAATTAGACGAACGATGGTAGTGATTGATGATCCAATTATTGATAAATCTGAATTGATTAAAGCAATGTTAGACTTAAAGGTTGAAATATATGACGACCCTAAAAAACTGCCACTTGCAACTGAAAAACCTGTTTCAGATTTTAAATTTCCTGACACAATCAAGGTTTTCATTAAAAAAATTTATGACCAAAACACCAAGGAGACAGGATCAATAATTTCTGCAATTACCCAATCTATGGTCAATTATGAGCAGAAAAGAGAAATAGAATCTTTGCTTGAGCATTATGCCTTTACAGTTTTATACCCAGGAGAGGGTTTAAATTTATATTCAGACATAAATAGTGATACTGTATCTATTGTGGTTATAAAAGGAATAAACTATTTGCCTTATAAAGATATTGACGGACAAGAGACCAATTTATTTAACTGGTAATCAGTGTTAATTATATATGCCTGCCGCTAACATTAGGTATAAGCAAGCGGGCGGATTGTAGAAGACAAAACTGCATCGCTTTATATAGACTTTTTATCACGACGGATACGAACTGCAAGTCAAATGCCCGCCTGCTCATACCCGTAACGTTATGGGCAATGCAAAATTCCGTTATAGCTACTCTTAGCGGCAAAGAAATAAAAAAACATGTGCAACTCATGAATAAATTAAAACAACCAATTTTCTATCTACAGTGGATATTAATTATTTTTTCAACCGTAGCTTTTGCATTCGCATCTTTAGAAGGATTTAAAATGAGTTTTGAATTTTCAAATAATGCATTTAAAGAATACTTAGAATTATTTAATCCATATTCATTATTATTTGCGGCAACTTTTATTGTAATAACTGCACAATTAGCAATTGAACGGCTTGGTTTAATGAGTGATGCAAATTACACCTCTTTTAAAGCAGGTAATCGTACAATATGGATACAAACAACCAAAGAATTCTTGGGAGACTTGAAAGACGAAAATCCATTCATGTGCAAAGAGTTGACGAAACAACTCTTAACTATACATGACTATCTATTTGAAAAACAATATAAAATTTCATCGAAGGTTGATACACAAGAATTTTTTAATAAATTTTTCAAAAATAGAGTCCAATTTTTTGAAGAAATGAATACAAAATTTTATAAATGCTTCAACCTTTGAGTTTGGGTATAAAGAATATATTGATAAAAAGCTGAGAGGGGTTGAGCTTAAATGATTTTAACATGATACCATATTTTGAAAATATCGACGAACGATTAGTTGAACAATTAAATCTTGCAACAGACAATATTAAAGTTGCTGTAGCTTGGATTTCCGACCCAAAATTAATTAAAACTCTTGCATTTAAGGCTATGCAAGGGGTAAAAGTTGAGATTATTGTTTCCGCTAAACCATTTAGTGAAAACTTTAAACGTAATCAAGACTTGGCATTCAGGGTTTTATTTATGAATAAATGCAAAATCTATAAAATAGGAAGCTCTTATAATGATTTTTCGCCTTTAATGCATAATAAATTCTGCATCATTGATAATAATGTTATAATTACTGGTTCGTATAATTGGACAGTTAAAGCGCCAAAAAATCAGGAAAATATAATTATAATTAAAGATTCTAAAGTCGCAAAACAGTATGTTGATAAATTTGAAGAGATTAAACAAGGGGTTCATCAAAATATTCTGTGGTTTAATGAATTAGATATTAGGTGGCAAGAAAGAATTAAAGAAATTTTGAGTTTGTCAAGCGAACCAACAGATAAAGAAATCGAGGGATTGCTTAGATTATCAGAAATTGATATAAGTGATGCACCGTTTTCTATGCGCGAAATGTGGGTTGAAGACCGTTTAGATAATCTAATTGGGAAGGGGGAAATATCCAATAACGACATAAATTTTTATAAATCAATATTTTTAGATGAAGTTAGGTCAATAAGTGACCTTTCGCCATTGTCATATTTCAAGGAACTAAAAGCCTTAAATTGTTCTGGAACTGATGTGAAATCCTTGAAACCAATAAGCAATCTTATAAAGTTGGAGAAATTAGATATTGGAGGAATTGAATGTATTGAATTAGACTTTGAACATTTAAAAGAGCTAACAAATTTGAAGTCTTTGTCATGCGGCCATTTAAAAATAAAGAATTTTGAAGCTATAAGGTTTTTAAAGAATCTTGAGGAGATATGTTTTAGTTATGGAGTCATAACTAAAAATGATGATATACAATCTTTGGAACCATTAAGAAATTTGAAAAAATTAAAAATTTTAGATATATCAGGGCTACAGGTATCTAACATAGAACCTCTTTCTGACCTAATTGATTTAGAAATTTTTAGAGCTGAATATACTAATGTAAAAGATTTAAGCATTCTTTTTAGATTGCCTAAACTTAAGATAGTAGATGTCTTTACAGCTCCGGTTGATGAACATGAATTAAATAAACTTAAGAAACGACTTGCTGTATAGGATTTAAAAATATATGCACATGCCCATAACAATGCATATAGCAGACCAGCAGGTTCTGTAGTAGTAGATTCTTTAGAGCTTTACCTATCTTCTGTTTCAGTGGATAGTTTACTGCTTTAAAATCTGCCGGCCATGCCATATGCTCACGTTGGGGGCTATAGGTTACGAATCTCAACCATATCTGCTATAAAACCATGTTGCAATAAAGGGGGCAGGTTGGTAAGCTATCGCAGGATAAAATACGATTCCTTTACTAACTTATAGTTACGGCGCCGGAACGGATTTTCTTCCGTCGCGGCAAAACGCAGCTGCTCATTAATATGATACTGCACCGCCAATAGGAAAGCTGTTAAAAGTTAACAAATAAAGCAATCTATTTAACAGGAGAATAGCTTAAACCTAATACCTGTTCTTCGTTTAGCTGCCTGCCCCTAACGGGTTCTTGTTTGTGAAGATAAGAGGTTGAACAAGAGTAACTAAACAGAAACATAATGTCTAAAATCCAAAAAGTCTCTTACCATGAGGTGTAAATCAACCGGAAAGAAAGCTGTTAAAACACCGATAGCCACCAGCAGAAGAGCTTTATCAATATACTACAGCCCCCAACAATAGCTATAAGAGACCGCAGGAATCGTTGACTTTTCCCTGTTAATCGTTATATTTAAGCTTTACAAGGCTTCGAGGTTGGCGCACATAAACTGCGGCCTCTCATAGCCTGACGTTGTGCGTCATGCTAACAGACCGCTAATGCCAAACGAACAGATGACAGAAATTAAAAGAAAAGGTGCAAAGTCAATAAAGGATATTCCGAATGAAATTATGGGACAACTTAACCGTGGCGAAATTGAAACCGCAAATCTTGTGGAATGGCTTGCCATTGACCAAAGGGCATTGATTGAGAACATTTTGACCCAACACGACAGAAGAAAATATCTGAAACCAATTTTAGAACAAATTGACAATTTGAAAAAGCAAACCGTTAACACGATTAACGAAGCTATTGGGACAGGACTTTTTGAACAAGCAACCAAACACAAAGACAGCGAATTTTTACTGATAACTTCAACTCATCAATCGGACGTAGTTCGTTGTTGGGCAACATATACTATCGTAAGAGATGCTTCGCTGAACATCAAGCAAAAACTTCAAAAAATACAACAGTTTGCAGCAGACAAGCATTTTGGCGTTCGAGAAATTTCGTGGTTAGCCGTTAGAAAAACCATTGCTCAAAATTTGGAAGAAAGCCTCGAAATTTTGTCAAAGTGGACAAATCACGCAGACGAAAATGTTAGACGATTTGCAAGTGAAGCCACACGACCACGTGGCGTTTGGTGCGAACACATTGAAGAACTAAAACAGAATCCAGAATTAGGTTTGACAATTTTAGAGCCGCTAAAATCCGACAAAGCAAAATATGTGCAAGACAGCGTTGGAAATTGGCTGAACGATGCAAGTAAAACACGACCAGAATTTGTAATAAACCTTTGCCATCGTTGGGGAAATGAAAGCAACTCTAAGGAAACAAAATATATAATTAAAAGAGCATTAAGGACGCTTGAAAAATAAGCACGAACGCACAACAATGCATATAGCAGACCAGCAGGTTCAGTAGAAGCCGATACTTTACAGTTTTATCCATCTTCAGTTTCGGTGGATACTTTACTGATTTAAAATCTGCTGGCCGTGCCATTTTCTTTCGTCGCGGCAAAAGGCAGCTGCTCATTAATATGATACTGCACCGCCAATAGGAAAGCTGTTAAAAGTTAAAAAATAAAGAGATATCTATTTAACAGGAGAATAGCCTAAACCTAATACCTGTTCTTCGTTTAACTGCCTGCCCCGAACGGGTTCTTGTTAGTGAAGATAAGAGGATGAACAAGAGTAACTAAACAGAACCACAAAAGCTGTGATTCGAAGATGTTCTTGCCGTTAGGTATTAACCAACCGGAAAGAAAGCTGTTAAAACACCGATAGTCACCAGCTGTAGAGCTTTATCAATATACTACAGCCCCCAACAATAGCTATAAAAGACCGCAGGTAATCGTTGATATTTCTCTGTTATTCGTTATATTTAAACTTTACAAGGCTTCGAGGTTGGCGCACATAAACTGCGGCCTCTCATAGCCTGGCGTTAGCGGATATAAAAATAAATAGAGTGCCAACAAGAGCTCAAAAGAGAAAAATGCATATATTTAGGAAAAATATTTTTAGATGTCTCAATAGTTTAACGGGCAAAACATGGCGGCATTTAAACAAGGAGCAAAGACTTTTAACCATCATTTGTAGGTTCGAGTCCTGCTTGAGACACTAAAGCTCCTTGTTATAGACTGACTCTAAGCGGGGTCAGTCTTTTTTTTAGATTATGAGTAACTTAAAGAATATACAAAGAAAGATAAGCGAAGGTGTGTCAGGTTGGCTTTTGTTTGAGTTCAACTGCTTCAGGGGCTATTTATTTAATGAAAAGTACTTATCCTATCCTGTTGGTCAAATTTTAAATAGTATAGCAGAATATAAGACCCTAACTGAAATAAATCATCCATGTACTAATGATGGTCAAGGACGACCGCTTCAGGTTGACTTTGTTTTGATGGATGAAAAATCAAAGTGGAAATTTGCATTTGAGTCAAAGTGGATTGGCAATTCAATAATTTCTTTGGGTTCTGTTATTTGGGACTTAATTCGACTTCAAAATCTTGACATATATCACCAAGACATAAAGTGTTATTTTATACTTGCCGGTTTCAATAAGAAAATAAATATTCTACTCGAAGAATTTGATATCTGCTATGATAAGAATTCAGAGAAGAAAAATGAAATAGCAAAAGCAAACTCCACCTATTTAATTTTTGACTTATTCAAGCTTGATGATTCAACAAAAAGTTATATCAATGAGAAGGCAAAAAAGTATCCCAACTTTAAGATATACTCGAAAATTCGATGCAGACCTGCTCACAGATTTCCAAAAAATGATGTTATTAATATGACGTTTACGACTTACATTCTTGAAATTTTAAAACCAGATAAGACACACAAAATTAATGAACTGTGAAAAAATTACATCCGCTAACAATGTATATAAGCCAGAGGGCGTGTTGGTTGTAAATCAGGCTAATGTTGGGTATCTTTACTTTGGTATCGGAGGATAAGTCCGAATGGTAAAATTCGCCCTCCGTCCTATATACAAACGTTGGCATTCATGCAAAGAAACCATACATTAAAGGACATCAGTAAAAGTTTTATTTTTTGAATGAAAATTAAATGTCAAAAGAATCAGAAATAATTTTTTATAAGGGAGATGATGGCAGCATCAAAATAGAGGTATTCTATCAGGATGAAACTTTTTGGATGACTCAAAAAACTCTAGGCGAACTTTTTGGGGTTCAAAGACCCGCAATCACTAAACATTTAAAGAATATATTTGAAAGCGGTGAATTACAGGAAGATTCAGTTAGTTCCATTTTGGAACATACTGCCGATGATGGTAAAAAATATAAGACAACGTTTTATAGTCTTGATGCAATTATTGCAGTTGGATACAGAGTAAATTCAAGTAAAGCCACAAAATTTAGGATATGGGCAACTAAGGTATTAAAAGAATTTATTACCAAAGGGTTTGTTTTAGATGATGAACGATTAAAACAAGGAAAACAATTTGGCAAGGATTATTTCGATGAATTACTTGAACGAATTCGTGAAATCCGGGCAAGTGAGAGAAGGTTTTACCAAAAAATTACCGATATATATTCCCTCTCAATCGATTACGACAGTAATGATTCATTGACAAAAGATTTTTTTGCAACTGTTCAAAACAAGTTGCATTGGGCAATCACCGGAAAGACAGCAGCTGAGATAATATACAGTTCAGCTGATGCTACAAAATTATACATGGGACTGACCAATTGGAAGCATGCACCAGATGGTAAAATATTAAAATCGGATGTATCGATTGCAAAGAACTACTTAAATGAACAACACATTCGAGAACTTAACAGGATTGTTTCCGCGTACTTGGACTTAGCCGAAAGTAGGGCAGAACGACAAATTCCTACAACCATGGAAGATTGGTTAAAATTTTTACACCAATTTTTAGAATTATCAAACTATCCAATTCTAAATGATAAAGGAAAAATATCTGCATTAGAAGCTAAATTAAAAGCGGAACAAGAATTTGATAAATATCGAATCATCCAAGATAAGAATTACGAATCTGACTTTGATAAAGAGATAAAAAAGATTAAAGGAAAAGAATAAAGCACGAAATGCCAACAAGGTGTATAAAATATGCCTGGCTGTTGATGTAAAGGAAAGAGCAGAGCTTCTAAATCCCGCACATTTTGTTTATTTTTAAAGGTGTGCGGGGTTCAGTACTAGAGGATAGTTCAGAGCTTTTAAACCCGGCACATTTCATACACTTAACGTTAGCCACTATATAAACAAACCGTACTGCAAGCAAGAAATAATAGAATGATATTAAACAAATACCAAACACATAAAGAGATTGAAAACAGAGGATATTCTTCAACAGCAAGAGTTGAAAATCAAGATGGAGATGTGTTTTTTGCAAAGTGGTTAAAAGGGATTAAAAAGAACTCCCAACAAAGTAAAATCTTAAATGACAAATTAAGACAGTTGAAAAAGGCTGTTCACCCCTCTTTACCACAAATCATTGAATGCGATTGGGATGAAAGTCAAAATGCTTATTGTATAGTCTTTGAAAACAAAAATGCTCAAACACTCGAAGAAAAAGTTTGGGATATAAGACCAGTCTATTTCCTAAAAGGTATTGAGCAAATTATTGGTTGTTTGCAACAACTACAGCAGAAACACAGAATTTCGCACGGAGATTTAACTCCTGCAAACATTCTTGTAGATGACAGTAACGATTTTTACTTGATTGATTTTGGGATTTCAGACATAGCCAACACACTTAGTCAAGAACAAGAGTTAGAAGTATTTGCAAAAGAATTTGCTGCTCCTGAAAAATGGAATCGTGAGATACCCAAAGGGTTTGCTCATCAATCAGACATTTTTTCAATTGGAAAAGTTGTTGAGTGGTATTTTGAAAGCAAGAAAATAAAAGAACATAATATTATTGAAGAACTTGTAAATAATTGCTGTAAACAAATACCATCTGAAAGAACTAACTACAACTTTTTAATTGAAAGCATATCAAAAGTTAATAGTGAAACTTCTTTTGATAATCAGAATATTATTCACATCGCATTTTCAGATTACAGTAGTATCGAGCTAATTGATGAGTTGAATAATGAATATGTTGGAGAAGAAAGCTTTCTTCCAATATTTGATGTGTCGCCTAAAACAGGCGGAAATGTTCTGCTAGATATAAATACAAAAAGCTTTTCAATCCATTGCTTATGGATAATTGAAGAACAAAAATTACTTATCCGAAATTATTCTCACAAAACTGAAAATGAGGAAAAGTATTCTCGTGTTCAGAGATTTGGACAAAAATTAGGTTTGCCAGTTGTTTTTAAAACGGATTGTTACTTAAATGAGAAATTCAACTTAACACCAATTCTCCAAAAGATTCAGAAGGAAAAGCAACACGAAGGAAGTTACAAATCGGGAAAGAGAGAAATATCAAAAGAACTTCAATTCTTTAAGGATTTGTTGAATCAAGAACTAAAAGTAATTGAAAAGAATTCTTTAAAACTGCGTTTTTCGAGTTTTGACAAAAAAGGTAACTATGGAATCTCATTTAAAATTCAAGAAAATGAGAAATACTCATCCAACGGATTTATCTTTAATCATATTGATAAAGCAACTCCTCCAAACCCAGAAGAATTTGAATATATCATCAGCGAAACAGCCGATAAAAAACAAATGAAAGTCCCTATGAGGTTTTCGGGAATTGCTTTTGATTTCAATACCAAAGAAAGAATATTGAAATTCAAAGACTGTGAAAGGTTAGACTTTGATAAAATCCCCAAAAACGGTTACATATTTCAAAACACTAGCAAACAGGAAGAAGAAAAGAAACGTCAATTAGAGGCAATAAGAAAGGTTGAATTTAACGAGGTTCAAAACAGAGATTTAATCCACTACTTATTCAATCCGACTAGCTTACAAGGTAAGAACCTTGACATATACGAATTAGAAAAAATCTATCAGACTGACGAAAAAGGTAATGGTTTTCTTTATAGCTATAATCAGCAACAAGCTATTATAAATGCTATTCACCGAGAGCCATTAACAGTAATTCAAGGTCCACCTGGAACAGGTAAAACAACCGTAATTACCGAAATTGTTTATCAAATTATCGAAAAAAAAACAGATGCAAAAATTCTGATAACTTCTCAAACCAATGATGCGGTTGATAATGTTTTGGATAATCTTTTAGAAAAGGAAATCCCAATTGTTCGTCTAAGTGGAGTCAGAAAACCTAAAGAGAATCTAAGAAAGCATACTTTAGACAGGAAAATTGAAGGTTGGAAAGAGGAAGTAAAGAAAAAGGCAAAAGCAAATTGGAAACCTCAGAATGATAAGTTCAAAAAGCAATTAGAAAAGCAAAACATTCTATTGTTGCCAATTTTTGAAATCCTTTCATCCAACAAGCAATGGAAAGTAAAGAAACAACAGATTGAGAAACAGCTTGACCGCATTAGCCAATTCCGAAGCCTTACAAACTCACTAAATTCCGAAAGTGAATTTATAGCTTCATTAGAAAGTGAAGCAAATATTAACCTGACTGAGTATTTTCAAAAACAGCAGATATATAATGACTGGTTAGTTGCTATCAGCTCATTAGATGAAAATAGTAGCATAAATCAGAAGCTGATTGATAGTATTCGCGTCATAGGTGCAACAACAAATCATATTGCATCAAAGAAATATGCTAAGTATAATTTCGATTTTGATTATGTAATAATGGATGAAAGTGGTAAAGCAACTACTGCAGAAGCTTTGATTCCATTAGTTTTAGGAAATAGAGCGGTATTGGTTGGAGACCACCGCCAATTAAGGCCGATGCTGACATCAAATAGAGATGTTGAAAAGTGGCTTCGAGAAAAGTATAAATCTGAAACAGATGAATACGATAGTTGGGATGATTATTTTAACAGGCCAAGCTTGTTCGAGCAAATAATAACAAAAATAGATGGTGACTTTAAAAGCCAACTAGATGAATGTCGAAGAAGTTCAAAAGAGCAAGTCCTTTTAACATCAAAATGTTTCTATGAGCAATATGGAGATGAACCAATTCAGCCTGTAGATCGACCACAAGAAAAAGAACATAACTTAGATTTGAAAATTGACAGTTCAATTATATTCTTAAACACAGGAAATTCATACAAAAGCGAAGTTGATGGTAATGGTTCTACAAGAAACAGAGAAAGTGCAAAGCTGATACCTGAAATGCTTCATAATTTGGATGCATTCGACAAAATAAGGAATTACAACATAGGTGTCATTACAGGCTATACAGCACAACTTAAAGAAATTAGAAATAATATAAGAAGGCAACTTTACAACAAGAAGCTTAAAAATATTGACATACATAATCGCTTAGCTGTATCAGTTGTGGATAAGTTCCAAGGGCTTGAAAAGGATATTATAATCTTTGATTTAGCAAGAAGTCGTCAAAATACTCTTGGATTCTTAGCAAATGCAAATAGGATTAATGTTGCTTTATCAAGACAAAAGCGTTTGCTGATAATTATTGGTAATTATGATTGGCTTGTTCAGGCAAAAGCACCAAAATCAAGTATTAATGGTAAAGTTGCTTTGCAAGAATATTTGAAAGAGATAAAAAAGGAATGGGTTGTAAACAGCATTGAGCAGATATTTTAATGGATATAAAAGAAATACATAAAAAGCTAGTAAAGCAGTGCCCTTATGATTATAAAATTAATGAGATAATACCGTTTGCATACCCTTTTCGCAGAGTCAGAATAAATGCAACTGTTAATAAATCTCCCGAGAAATCAATTCAACAGGTTTATTCTGTTTTATTGAGGTCAATTCAGATTGGGTGCAATACAGAAATACAAATAATTAATTTTCTAGGCTTGCACAAAGAAGATTTCATTTTACGTGAATTGTACTTTTTACGTGAGAGAGGATTTGTAGATTTTGTTTCGGGTGTTTGGTTGGTTACAGAACAAGGTCAAGAATTTATAAAAGATAATAGCATATTAAAAGTACTTGAAGAGGTAGAGTATGAATTTCTAATTGATACGATTACCAACGATGCACTACAAAAAGAATTTAGACTTTTCTCTGACAAGAAGACCGAAAATAAACTTCAACCTGAATTTGACTTTGGAATAAAATCACCTGAACTACTGAATAATAAATCAGAACAGATATCTGACATTTACAAAAAAGAAAATAAAGGGAAAGCGTACTTGGTTGACTTTGATAAATCCAATATCCTGTTTGATAAAAAAGAATATCAGGATTTTTATTTAATCGAATACATACCCAATTCAGGAAAAGCGAATGATTTAGAACCGAGAATAGAAATCCGAAACACAGATAAAGACTATTCTCTTGATAGAAGATTAACTAAAATCTTATCAAACAGATACCCTTCCCTTTTATATGATTTCACCAATTCTGAGAGAGCTTCAATTGCTAGGATTGAAAATGAAAATACGACATTAGTAAATGAGTTTAAAGTTTCTGAAAAACCAGAAATTGAAACTCAAACCCTTTCTATTTGGGAGACTCAGGCAAAATTTGAAGAATCTTTAAAAACGGTAAAAAAGAGAATCCTAATTGAAAGTCCTTGGATAAAGCAAGCGACCCTGAGGTATGTTGGCTTAATGGAAAAAGCACTGACAAATGGAGTGACTATTTACATTCTCTACGGCATTGAAGGCAATGACGAACACCATCGAAAAGCAGAAAAAGAAATGGAACGTTTACAAAGAGAACATAAAGGATTTAATCTAATTCATTTGCCGACACATTTTGAAAGCATAGGAAATTATCAAATGACTGGGACACACAGAAAACTAGTAATTAAAGATGACGAATTCTTTATTCAGGGAAGTTTTAACTTTTTATCCTTTAACAAAAAAGAAGGACAGAAAGTAGCGAATGAAGAAAGCATTTTGATTACAAAAAACATTGATAATAAATGGAATAGTGTGTTTGAAGAATATGAAATAAGGAAATAAGGTGGCTAACATTTTGTATAGGTCATAGCGGATAAAGTGCTAACTTCAAGGTCGTTTCTCGCATCAACTTTGGTGCGGTATGACGGGAAATCACTCCGTAATCCGCTACGCCCCATACAATTTACCGTTAGGCGTCAGCTTATAAAAGGTACAACAAATATGGTATCATTAATTCATTTAATAATTACACTTTTCAAGATTACCATCCTTGCAATTATATATGCAACCTTAACTCTTTTGATATTTAAATTGATTGCCAAATTTCAACCAAACAGCTGGTTCGATAGAATTACAAGGAAGAAATTTAAATTTTGGTTTATAAGTGGTTTCATTATTTCTGGAGGACTTTTTTGGTTCATGTTTTCGCACTTTGGAAAGCACGGATTTGGGGACAGTGCAAGAATTCCAATAGGCCACTTTAGGAGCATTCAAGAAATAGATGGGATTCAAGCTTATATTCAAGATGTAGAGAACGGAGTTTATGCTTTGGATATTAATAAATTTTATATTACGGACGACTTTGTTTACGGAATTACTGGAAGCCATTATGAAAATTATAATGGTGGATACTTCCTCTATGACTTGGATAAAAATAAAGTGAGAACATTTGAGCTAATAGATGATTATAAAAACGAACTAATTAAAATCGGACTTGAACCAAATGTTGAGTATAAAGAATTTAATTATTACTACAAGCAATATTGGAATGGATGGCGATTTTGGTTACTTCCATAAGTAAAATGGTGAAATTATAAGAGCCGAACGCCTAACAATAGGTTGTAGCCAGTGCAGGGTGTAGTGGAATAGTCGAGTGTGAAGCTTTAAAACTCGCACTTTTTTATTGTTTTTATAAGGCGTGCTGGCTTTTGTGTAGGAGGATAGTAATGCTCATTCAAGTCCTGCACCGTCTACAACCATAACCGTTATGCCCTATGCAGAAAAAATCGTACTTTAGTCAAAAATAACAGCTGAATGCCAAATCTTTATATAATTTCTGGATGTAACGGAGCAGGAAAAACAACTGCTTCCTATAATATACTTCCTGAAATACTTAATTGTAAGGAATTTGTAAATGCAGATGAAATTGCAAAAGGACTTTCCCCTTTCCAGCCGGAAAAAGTTTCTTTAGAGGCCGGAAGGATAATGTTGGAAAGAATTGAAGATTTATTGAGAATTAAAGCTGATTTTGCCTTTGAGACAACTTTATCTACCAGAAGTTACGTTAATACTGTAAAACGGGCAAAAGAAAGTGGATATGAGGTGACCTTGTTGTACTTTTGGCTCAACTCTCAGGAACTTGCAATAGAAAGAGTAAAAGAACGGGTTAGAGAGGGAGGACATAATATTCCTGAGCAAGTTATAAGGAGAAGGTATAACAAAGGTATTAAAAATCTGATTAACCTGTTTATTCCTGTAGTGGGCAACTGGCTGGTTATAGATAATTCAGAGAATCCATTTCTAACAGTTGCTGAAGGACAACAAGGAGAGAATATGATAATTCATGATAAAAATATTTGGAACAGAATAATTGAAATTTCAAATGGACAATAAAGAATTAAGAGAAAAAATAATTTCAGGACTGGAACTAAGCTTTAAAAGACTGGTAAGTTCAAAAAGCAAAGAGGATAAAGAACTGGTTTTTTCTAAGGATGGCAAAATTGTGAAAATAAAAGCCAGAGACCTTGAAAAATGAAATGCACAAGGGCATAACAATGTATAAAAAAGAGCAGCGGGTTCAGTGCTATTAGAACTTTCTGCTCTTTTTCATATATTGGATTCGGGGGATACTTTATCGTATTTAATCCGCTGCCCATTTTTTATACTAAACGTGTGTGTCTTGAATCTCCTGACACTAAAACAAAAGGAGAGTGCTGTACAAATGATGGAAGACATTTCAGGACATTGTGTTTCAGAAGGAGGTCGAGCGAACTGAACCGGCCAAAGAAGCAATGAATCAAGAAATGAATAGGCCTTCCGCAGACGGTTGTCAGAAACAGTTTGCAAACCACCTTATGCTGCATTGGGCGGAAACTTCCTTTGTGGTGAACGATAAGGAAAAACGGGAGCTATGATTCCCGTAGGTGCGGACTGAGGAGTTGAATAGATTAAACCAGCGGTTAAATTACGTCTCGTAATGTAAAAGAAACGGTGTTGAAAGCAGGTAAGTACGTTTGTACCTGTTATAAGTGCAATGGGCGCTCTGATTACTGATTGCATAACACCCGGGGCAAAGCTGGCAAGAACTCAGTACAGGCATTTGTATGGAACAAGAGAAGTCGCTGTTGCTCTGTGAACCCTAACAGGGAAGCAGACATGCAAGGATAGCATGAAACAGCGGTGGCGGACTAAGTCGTAGTAGTGATGAAGCTCCTGTAATGGGAGTGGAGCGAAGGGCTTAGCCTGTTTAGTCTTAGAATTATTAACAACCATTAAGAATGGGATGATTGACTATTACGAGACAAAGTCACAGCCAATAACCAGAATCATGGTGTGGCGTGCATATAAGAAAGTAAGAGCCAACAAAGGCAGCCATGGCATAGATAAAATGGACTGGGATATGTTAGATAAAGATCTACAGCCTCAGATCTATAAACTATGGAACAGGCTGAGCTCAGGCAGTTACTTTCCAATGCCCGTCAGAGAATCAGCGATTAAGAAAAAGTCAGGCGGGGTACGCAAATTAGGAATCCCCACCATTTTAGATCGTATAGCTCAGGAAGTAGTAAAAACCCATCTTGAGCGGATCATGGAACCTCAGTTTCACAACAGCTCCTTTGGGTATCGTCCAGGTAGAAACTGCCATCAGGCGGTAAATCAGGCATGGGCCAATGTCTTTAACCACGAATGGGCAATAGACCTCGATATCAAAAGCTTCTTTGATACAATTGATCATGACATGCTCCTAAAGGCAGTTGAGCATTACTGCCAGGATAAGTGGGTTCTGTTGTATGTGAAAAGATGGTTAGAGGCAGGGATCATACAAGGGGATGGATGCTATATAGACAGGACAAGTGGAACACCTCAGGGTGGAGTAATTAGCCCTTTACTGGCCAATATCTTTCTGCATGTATGCTTTGACAAGTGGATGGAGAAATACCATCCGCGAAAACCGTTTGAGAGGTATGCTGATGACATAGTGGTGCATTGCAAATCAGAAAGTCAGGCTCTATACATGCGTGACAAGATTCAGAGACGCATGTCAGCCTGTAAGCTGGAACTGAACAAGGAGAAATCTAAAATAATAAACCTTCGGGGGGAATCTGAAAATAAGTATTGCCGGAGCTTTGATTTTCTGGGCTTCACCTTTCGTCCGGAATGGACAAGACTGAAGTCAGGTCTGCGTTTAATGCCACGATTCCATATCAGCCATAAATCCGTAATCAGTGTGCTGGAAAAGTTCAGGAGAAAGAAAATTCATAAGTGGCGTAAAAGCCTTGAAGAACTTGCCCGTGAACTGAATCCTGTAATCAGGGGAGTAATTAATTATTATTGCTATAAATGGTCAAACCACACCCGCAGGATATGGTACGAACTAAACAACAGATTATTGAAGTGGGTGAAATGGGAGAAGGGGTTGTACAAGCGCTCTGCTAACAGATGGCTCAGGGAAAAGTATAAAGCAAAACCAGACTTATTCGCACACTGGAAATTGGTATATCCAAAAGTAGCAATACATTTGTGACTGAACAGGAAGAGCCGTATGAAGGGAGACTTTCACGTACGGTTCTGTGAGAACCTTGGGGTGAAACTCCCCGGGGTGACTCGACTAGCACACATTAAAACAACCACAATCTGACATGGATAAATCAACGAAAATTTCCTTTTTAATATTTCAGTATGGATCTTTTGGATTTGTCCTTTTATACCTATTGGTTGATTTTTTAATACTAGCTTCCGGACATAGAAAATCTGATTCATTATCAATATATGCTGTCCTTGGATTTTCAGTAATACTATTTCTTATTATATACTCCTATGAAAAATATTCTTTAACAAATAAGAGATTTCAGACTAAATATCAATTATTATTTGCCCTATTTGCAATTCCTCCAGTAGGAGCTTCGATAATCCTATCAATCGGAATGTTTTTTACAGCAATAAAAAGCGGATTGTTGCCTACTTTGTTAGTTTCACCTGTTATAATAATTATGGGTCTTTTCGCATATTTTGGATTAATAACTCTCAAATATGTATTGAAAACTCATAATCAAAATTTAAAAAGATAACTGATAAAAAATGGAAGCAAGATACTATAAATGAAAATATAAATAGAAACGTGTGGTAACATTAGGTATAAGAGACTGCACAGAGGCGTTGTAATTCAGGCCTTTACTCTTTATATTTACTTCACTGTATGTGGATAGTAACTGCCACGTAAATGTGCAGCCTCTCATACCCTCACGTTGTGCTCAATTATGAAAAATATTCTACCATTCATCCTGATACCACTTATTCTTCTTTCATGTCAAGAAAAGTCAAGAACAGAAAAAGTTGGATTTGCTGTTAATGTTGATTCTTTAATTGCAAAAAATAAAGAAAAGGATTCAGTAATTGATTTGATGATAACTCAATTGAATGATTTGCGAACCTTAAGGTATACAGATAAAACACCTAAGAACAAATTATATGAAGTAATACAGGTTGAACCAATTAATGATTATGAATTTGCGGAACTGATTAACACATTTGATACGACAATATCTTATTGGAATGGCGAATTTTATACAAGAATAATTAAATCATGTAATGGACAATCTGATTTAGATTTTGAATATTGTAATTGCTCAGACAATATCTACATATCAACTGGAACAGAGGATATTCCAGAAGAATACTATCTTTATAAAGTTGGCCCTTATATGGAGGCTAAAATTGATAGTCTAGATAAGAAAAATATGGAATTAATTTTTAGTCATAAAGTAAAGGATAAGATGAAGAAAGAAAAAGTAAAAATTAATCTGACAAACGTTAAAATAATAAATAACTAGAGCACAACAACTAAGGCTTCGTTGGGTATGTAATGCCCACAATGAAGCCAGTGTTGTACGAAACCGGGGGTAACGCTATGGGGATTGCTGTTCTGGGTTGGGGTTTTCTGTAGGTTAGAATTGAGGGCCAATGCAGTTTTTTGCAAATTATGATTTCGCAGTTTTGGGTTTATAAGTTAAATCTACCGCCTCAATTTTCGATTTTTTGACCTTTTAAAGCTGTTTTTGTTGCCGTATAGGCATACCTTTCCCATTGCCACCAATGTGGCTGTGTTTTTAATTGGTTATATAGTCCAGGGACTTTTTCCAGACGGGAGGGCCTCTTTTGTTTATGACACCAATCGGGATCAACGCTTCTTCTTTGCAACAAGGGCAAACTTTTGGGTTGTAGGTTTCCAGGGTTCGTACCTCCTTGGCTTTGGTGATACCTTTTTCCAGTTGCCCTAATATTTCCGGAATGCTTGTCTTTTTGGAGGAGCTGCTCAAAATACCATAATGCCTGATGCGCATAAAGCCTCTTGGCAGGACATGCATAGAGAACCTTCGTATAAACTCCATGGCATCAAGTTCCATCTCAAGCTTTTTGGCGCCTTGCCGGTAATCCTTATACCCGAACGTGACGGTGTCCTTTCCTACTTCCCTGATGCGGTGATTGCTTATGGCGATCTTGTGGGTGTACCTTCCGAGGTATTCCAGGACAGCTTTGGGATGCCCAAATGGACGTTTGGCATATATGACCCAATCTTTTTCAAAAAGAGAGTTTGCCAAAGCTTTGTGTAAATCCGGGATCTTATATTTCAGCTTTTCAACATATTTTGCCCTGAACACCTTGCTCATGGCCTTTACCGGAAAAAGGTATTTGGCCTTGCGTTTTCCTGACTTCTTTTTTCCTTTTGCCGCTTTCCACTTTCCCTGTTTTGTAAGCCCGCCCCCCGGGACGATACAGTGCAGGTGGGGGTGCAGGGACAAGGTCTGCCCCCATGTATGGAGGATCGAAACCATACCTGCCTTTGCCCCCAGGTGTTGAGGGTCTGAGGCAAAAGTGGCCACTGTTTCCCAGGCGGCCTCAAAAAGTGTGTCATACACTTCCTTGGGCTTGCCCATTGCCAAACCGTTCAGTGCATCTGGCAAGGTGAACACCACATGGAAATATGGTACGGGCAAAAGCTCCCCCTCCCGTTTTCGGATCCAATCTTCCCGGTTCTTGCCCTGGCACTTTGGGCAATGACGGTTCCTGCAACTGTTATAGCTGATCCGTTCCACGCCACATGCTTTACAGGCATATATATGCCCGCCCATGGCATTGGTACGGCAGCGCATAAGGGCACCTAAAGTACGGAGCTGCCACCTGTTTATGTTGGGGTGGCTTTCCACTTTTGGCCAATGTTTTTTCAGGACATGGGCCACTTCATGTTGCGCCCTCATTGCTTAGAGGGGTATAAAGAGTCAAGCGGGCTGAACGGTTTTTGCCTGCCGGACTGGGCGACATGGAGGTAGACCATGGTTGTCTGGACACATGCATGGCCGAGGAGGTCTTTAATGGTCATGATGTTGAGCCCGTCCTCCAAAAGGTGCGTAGCGTAAGTATGCCGCAGGGTGTGTACGTTTACCGCTTTTTCAATGCCCGCATCTTTGGCAGCCTGTCTTATGGCCCACTGGACACCGCGCTGTGAATACCTGCCGTCAAAGTCTCCACCTGCACAGCCTTCGGGTTTTCCGTTAAAAAGCCATTCCTCGGGCCGCTCGGCATCAATATAAGTTTTTAGGCCTCTGATGAGCATATCGCTGAGGGGGACATATCGGTCTTTGTTGCCTTTGCCATGTACAAGGAGCGCTTTTCGGTCAAAGTCCAGATCTGCAAGTTTGATGCCCCGTCCTTCAAAACATCTCAGCCCACATCCATACAGCAGTCCGATAAGGACCCGGTGCTTGAGCAGCTTTGGAGTGCACAGTAGCCGTTTTACTTCTTCACGGCTCAGTACGACAGGTAGCCTTTTGTCCTTTTTGATAGACGGTAGCTCGATGCGTTTGTCTTTGAGCCCTTCTATCCGGTAAGCATAGCGGAGGGCATAAACGGTAAATTTAAAATAGGTTTCCGATGGGCTTTCGTGCTGCTCTTTTACCAAGAAGAGGTAGTCGTTGATCTGGTCGGGGTCTACTTCTGTGGGAACTTGGTCAAAGTGGAGGGCAATTTTTGCAAGGTGCCGGGTGTAATTGTTGACGGTACTTTGACTCTTTCCGGCAACAGTTATTTTTTTGCGAAACTTTTCATAAAATTCCTAAAAACCTGCTACCTTAGAACATGCAGTTTGAATAATGGTTGGCTTTTTTTTTCATGGTAATTAATTTAAAGTGAAAATTTACTTTGATAAAAAGTTGACCTTTATTCGCTGCTTTCAAAAACTACCGTAGGTTTAGTACAACACGAGGCTATAATCTATGGCCGGTTTGTAGGTGACGGATACTTTCCTGCTTTTCACTATCTTTATCTTGGGCGGATAGTGAAGTGGTTATAAGTCGGCCACAGATCATAGCCCAAACGTTGGGGGTTATTGAAATAAACTCCTGCACTATACCAGCGTTTTTCCTAAATTTAAGCCTTATTTTCTATTTTGCATTATGAGCGGATTGATTAATAAACAATCAGATTTTTTTGAAAGAATAGCAGGGTTACTAAAACAGGCCAGAAATTCAGTAATACGAACTATTAATCATACAATGGTTCGAACATATTTCGAGGTTGGAAAGCTCATAGTTGAAGAAGAACAGAATGGCAAAGACAGGGCAGAATACGGTAAACAGCTAATTGAGGAACTTTCTATAAAGCTAAATCAAGAGTTTGGAAAAGGTTTTTCTGTTACCAACCTGAAGCAAATGCGTTCATTTTACCAGATATATTCAAAAGGTCAGACACTGTCTGACAAATTTGAGTTAAGTTGGTCTCATTACCTAAAACTGATGAGGATTGATGATGAGAAAGAGCGTAGATTTTATGAGATTGAATCTATTAAAAACAATTGGAGTCTGAGGGAGCTTCAACGTCAGTATGATAGTGCACTTTATACTCGTTTGGCTTTAAGCAGGGATAAAGATAAGGTCTTGGAACTATCCCAAAAAGGATTAGTAATTGAACATCCTAAAGATGCGGTTAAAGACCCTTATGTATTAGAATTTATTGGCTTGCCTGAACATTCGGTTTATTCAGAAAGCCATTTAGAACAAAAACTAATTGATAAATTAGAACACTTTTTACTTGAACTCGGCACTGGATTTACATTTGTCGCTAGGCAAAAAAGAATAACTTTTGATGAGAAGCACTTTCGCATTGACTTAGTATTTTACAATAGAATCCTAAAATGCTTCGTCCTTATCGATTTAAAAATTGGAGAATTAACACATCAGGATTTAGGTCAAATGCAGATGTATGTAAACTACTATGACCGGGAGATGAGGCTGCCAGATGAGAATAAGACAATAGGAATTGTACTGTGCCAAAATAAGAGCCAAGCTGTTGTGGAATATACCTTGCCTGAAAATAATGAACAAATCTTTGCAAGTAAATATCAAACCGTTTTACCAAGCAAAGAAGATTTAAAACATATAATTGAAGACGAAGAATAAATCAACAAACCGCTAACAATGTGTAGCCAATACTGGGGCTTGTGGCTTGTAAGTCAGGTATTTTATCTCTATATTACTTTCTGCCGGTGGATAGGAAATTGCATAAAAATCCCCAGCATCGGCTAGTGTGCCAAGAAGCAGTGTCGGCATTAAACACACTGCGTACTTTAATTGAGATGGTGGAGGCCGTTTGTAAGGTTGGCCCACCGGAATCGTCTTACAGGAGAGGGTTCCAAACCACCTGAAGGTGCTGTAGTAAAGAGCTATGGTGCTGAGCGTTCAGGAAAAGTTATACCACGAGTATAACAGGTAAGGATAAAGGAGATGAACTAACCGTAACCGCTGATGAGGTGTCGAGAAGCTGGTACATCCCATCAAAAGCTGTACAGTAGCCGGTGCAGTTAAGAGTTCAGCGGAAACCTGTTTACTGGCTGAACGGTGGGCGTCATTCAGGCGGCATGACCTTTATCTAGGCTCAATTAAGGAACTTGGGAACCTGCATATGAGGCTGGGTACAGTCCCAGCTCTCAAAGGGAAATGCTCAATAGGAACAACCTAAAGGCAAAATACCGGTGCATTATGCAGGGGCGGAATAACTCGTAGTAGTGATGAAGCTCCTGTACTGGGAGTGGAGTACGGCAAATGAGTCATATAAACATGAAACAACTTCGAAAGAGGTGATTCTATGGAAGTGACGAAATCGGTACGCTTAGATTGTATAACAAGAGCCATACGATGGGAGACTATCAAAGCCTGTCCCGAAAACTTTCGGATACGGTTCTGTGAGAGGCTTGGGGTGAAATTCCCCTTGCCTACTCGACTATAAACGTTGGCAGTAAGCATAGAACAATGAAACATATTTGGTTAACAATATTCTTTATTTTGTTTACAATAGTAGCTGTTCAAGCTCAAGGACAGGAATCTTTTTCAAAACTGAATACCCTCAAGATTAATACTTCGGATTCTTCCATCAATAGCTTTATCAAATTTGAAGGACATAGTTCAGAGGTAATAAATAAAAAATTTGAAAAACTGCCTGACTTTCTAGTTGATTATTGTGGAAATGATAATGTTAGATTAATAAGGACTAAAATAAATAGTAGGAAGGATAAATATTATGTAATAACCTTTGGCGCTTATGATGGATGGTTGACTGGCTTTACTATTTATGAGGAAGAGAAACCTAACAGAATAGTTGGGCAGATCAAGGCTAATTCCATAATAGTTCCTGGGGATGGAAATGTTTATGCAGTGAGCAGGTATTATGAGAACTTTGAAGCTAAGAAGAAGTTTTCTTTAATAGACAACCAATTGAAAGAGGTAAAGCAACCTTTTTACTCTGTCAATTTGACTTCTTATGCGCTTAGGCCTATAAGTATCTACAGCGACATTGGCTTGTCAAATGAAATTGCAATAGTTCCTGAAGATGAAAGTATAGAAATAATTCTTTCAACAGATACTGACAGCAAATCAGATATTTATCTTGTACGTACAAGCATTGGTTTGATTGGTTGGGCGAAATTAAGAGCAGGCCAATATAAATCAGTTGATGTGGAAGGGTTATATTATTGGGGAGATTAAATATAGCTTACTGCCAACAAAACAAACAGGTTACTGGTCATATACTGGTGAATTCAGGCTTCACGGCCATTTACGAACTAAACATCAGGTGGATAAGTTCTCGCTCTTAACTGCCCAACACCCAGTTTGCTAATCGTTGGCAACAAGCCAAAAAGAACAGAACTCCATGAAACAGATTTCTACTGAAAATTTAAACCTCATTCCACCTCCCAAAGAATTACAGCGAATTTGTAAATCTATTTCTGTTTTAGAAGCTATCCTCTGTCAGGATTGGGAATACAGATATTATTCATACCAAAAGGAATGGGGCCAAAAAGAAGAAGTTTGTGAAATGCGAAACGGACAAGGGTAATTCTTTTCTCTGAAGTAGGAACTTGCATAAACGGCTTTGCCCACGAAAGTGAATTAAACGGTTGGAAAAAAAACACAATTGAAGAAAAGAAGTCATTTTTAGAAAAATTGTTTGGAACAAGAAAAGATCCGAAAAAGGAATTGGAGCAAGTAATCACAAATGGCATTTTAGAAGGTCTACCTGAAGTTTTTCACGATTTTATCTACGGTGAGCCTGTAAAAAGTATTGGAACCACATTCTGCATTTGGCAAACCAATACAGATAATGAATGGAAAACTGGTAAAATCAATTTGCCAAATGATGAATACAAAGACGGTTCGAGCGACTTACTGGAACTTCTAGATGGAAAACCATCAACTTATAAAAAATGGGCAGAAGATTACTATGACCTTGATCTTGAGCAAAAGCTAATCGAAAGAATATTTAACGGAGAAATTGTTACTAAAGAGCTGGTAGATAAGTTAAATCCAGAACTTGAAGACTATGGAAAATTAAAATATGATTTAGATGAAATTGGGTATAAATACAAAGTATAAAAATCCCTGCTGCATAACACGAGGCTATAATCTATGGCCGGTGTGTAGGTGACAGATACGTTCTACTTTTTACTATCTTTATCACGGGTGGGCTGAGAAGTGGTTTTAAGACGGCCACAGATCATAGTCCAATCGTTGGTGGCAACCCTAACCGACTACCGTGCAGACATTAAACGATTTACTTTGACCGATAAAAACAATGAGGCATACTGACAATATAAAAATTATTGACTTTTCGGACGACCTGACGGAGCCGATTAAGACATTGAACTACGAGTGGCTTCAAAAATATTTTCGTATTGAAAAAGGGGACGAAATTTCGCTTTCAAATCCGAAAGAACATATCATTGACAAAGGTGGACACATATTTTACGTTAAAAAGGACAATGAAATTGTAGGAACGGCTTCTTTGCTAAAAAAGACTGACGAAATTTTTGAATTAGGCAAAATGGCGGTTACTGAAAATTCGCAAGGTTTTGGCATCGGGACAATTTTGTTAGAATATTGCCTGAATTTTGCAAAAGAGAAACAAGTAAAAAAACTAATTTTGTATTCCAATACACAATTAGAATCTGCAATACATCTTTACATAAAGTACGGATTTGAAGAAATTGAACTTGAACAAGGACTTTACGAAAGAGCAAATATTAAAATGGCGAAAAGCCTCTCTTGACAATGATTGACACAATATTCAAGGACAACAATATACTAACAAAAAGGGCAGCCAACAACAACTAAGGTTTCGTTGGGTATGTAATGCCCACAATGAAGCCAGTGTTGTACGAAACCGGGGTAACGCTATGGGGATTGCTATTCTGGGTTGGGGGGTTCTGTAGGTTAGAATTGGGGACTAATGCAGCTTTTTGCAAATTATGATTTCGCAGTTTTGGGTTTATAAGTTAAATCTACTGCCTCAATTTTCAAATTTTTGACCTTTTAAAGCTGTTTTTCTTGCCGTATAGGCATACCTTTCCCATTGCTACCAATGTGGCTGTTTTTTTAATTGGTTATATAGTCCAGAGATTTTTTCCAGACAGGAGAGCCTCTTTTGTTTATGACACCAATCGGGATCAACGCTTCTTCTTTGCAACAAGGGCAAACTTTTGGGTTGTAGGTTTCCAGTGCACGTACCTCCTTGGTTTTGGTGATATCTTTTTCCAGTTGTCCTAATATCTCCGGAATGCTTGCCTTTTGGGAGGAGCTGCTCAAAATACCATAATGTCTGATGCGCATAAAGCCTCTTGGCAGGACATGCATAGAGAACCTTCGTATAAACTCCATGGCATAAAGGTCAAGTGCTATATAGCCTCTTTTTGCATACCGGTACTAAGCATAAGTATTTAGGGGATACTGGAAAATTGTTAACTGATTGTCTATTAGTATTCTGAACCGGTCAAAAAATAAAAAGAAACCCCGAAAATAGGCCAAAAAGGCTTTTTTCGGGGTTTTTCTTTTGTTATTTTTGATTTATCAGAAAAAAAACAACTCTTAAAAGTACAATGCAGATATCTATTTTTCAAGACCCGTACCAATATTCTTACAAGTGGCATATTTTTAAGGGAACTGACTTAGGGAAGATATATGATACGATTCCTTGGGATGACCTGGAAGAATGTTTGCCTACTCAAAATAGTCCTGTAGGGGCGCCACGATGGTTTAGCAACAAGGGAATGTTTGCCCTGATGTTTTTAAAGGCCTATTTAAACCTAAGCGATGAAAAGCTGATTGAGAGGTTCAATACCGACTTTAGCCTCCAATTCTTTTGCGGTAAAAATCTTAACAATGAGATTGTTAAAGACAAGACTATTGTAAGTCGGATTAGAACCTATATAGCAGATCATGCCGATATGGATAAAGTACAAGGAGCCCTGGTCAATGCCTGGAAAAAGGATATGGGCAATACCCATGTACTTTTGATGGATGCTACATGTTATGAAAGCTACGTTCGCTTTCCAACTGACGTAAAACTTCTTTGGGAGTGCTGTAAGTTTGTTTTTGAAAAGCAGCTATATAAGTATTGCAAGGTATTAAAGATAGCCCGGCCCAGGAGCAAATACTTTGTCCAGAAGAAGCTTCAGTTGGGTTATGACCGTATAAGGCGAAAGACTTATAACAAAGGGCTAAAGCGAAGAAAGTCATTGGTTTATTTATTAGAAAAAGGGCTTAAGCAGTTAGATGAATTACTGGAAACATACCCATCAATCACATTAAACCCTCTGCAAGCAAATTACTTGTCAACTTCAAAAAAGATACTTGAGCAACAAACTTTTTTACTAAGCAACCCTGCCAAAGAACTAAAAAACAGAATAGTAAGTTTGTCAAAGCCTTACCTTAGGCCGATAATAAGGGGAAAGGAAACCAAGCCTGTTGAATTTGGAGCCAAGGTACACATGATGCAGGTTGACGGAATCAATATAATAGACCACATCAGTTTTGATGCATTTAATGAAGGGACAAGGTTAAAAACCTGTGTAACAAAGCACAAAGGAATATTTAAAGAGTGCCATCAATTAGGTGCGGACAAAATATACGCTACCAATGCCAACCGCAACTTTCTTACAGAAAATAAAATATTTACCTGCTTCCCCAAAAAAGGCCCTAAAAAACACGGCAAGGCTGAATCTGTACTTCAATCAGCAATAGGGGCAAAACGGGCCACGGTTATGGAGGGGAGTTTTGGTGTTGAGAAAGAACACTATGGATTAAGAAAGATAAAGGCAAGGCAGGAAAAAACGGAAAGAGTCTGGATTTTCTTTGGAATTATGACCGCCAATGCTGCCAGAATAGCCAAAAGAAAATCCGTCCAAGACTCACCACATCTACAACAAGTGGCTTAGACTGATAACAAAGTATTAAAGTTACAAGGGATAGGTGCGTCCAATCCTCAAAAAATATAAATTTATCCTAGTCCCTGCCCTCTATAAACATCAAAATTGGAAATTTCAGACGAGTTAAAGAGCGATAACAAAAAGAAACGAAGTTATATGTTATTAGAAAAGTACAATTTTTATTTTTTAATGATTAATTTTCCAAGAAGCCCTATTTAAATCAAGGATAACAAGGTTTGAGCATGGCAATAACAAAGTGTCGTCTTTTTCTCCGGCAAGCTTTCCTGTTTTTTCCCTCACACTCAATATGTGAAAAAAGCTGTTGAGAATATAATATTGATAAAAAAACAAAAAGCAACTTTCTCTTTTTCTCGGTTTAAAAATCGTAAGGCTTCCTCAAGGTTGTTTTTGTCTTCAGGTAGAAGACCACCTTTATTAAAGCTATAGTTATCAAGCAACTTTATATAATATCTAGATTTTTCCTTTAAATCACCAAGTTCTACAAGAGATGCTTTTATAAGACTATCATACTTTACTGTTAACAAACTGTCAGACAGTTCTATTCTTTTTTGCTCCCTTTTAAGCTTTTTTGTCTCGTTTTTTTAATGTTTTATTTTAGTTCGATGATTTCCTGTAAATGCGGATCGTTATTATAACCACTTTGAGTTGTCTTGTTTTTAAATAAAAGAAATGCAAAAACAACTATTATGCAGAACCGAGTTACAGCTATTTATTTTTGAAAAGGCATTGCAAATATTATTTAAACATAGTTAAAATGAAACTTTTCAAAAACGCAATTTAGCTCCTTAATAACGACATATCGTTTCAATTTGGCATATTGAGAGTGACTAAGTTTTGTGCTGCTTTAAATTAGGTTTTATAGAAGTCTTTAATGGCGAAATGGCTATTGCATTAAAACTGATACAGATCATTGAACAGGCCAAAATTATTTTATATAGATGATGCTTTTTAAAGAATTTTAATATATCTATAAAAAATAACACACAAAACTTTGCATTCGTCCTAAATATAGTTAACTTGGTATTGTAATCTTTTCTTAAAGCAAATTTTTAATGGTGCATTTTTAGTCGCTAGCTAACAGTTTTATTAGTCTAATGGCAAACTTGTCTTGCGACTTTATTGCTTTAAAAGCCTCCATTAATTTTTATCAGTCTTTGTCTCTTTTGGCACCGCTAAAATACAGTGATGTATTTTACTAATGCATTTTTTTAAGGCTTGAATAAGAAAGGAATAATCTGATTGTAGAGTATGTTAAACCCCAACAAATAACATTAATTTTTATGGCTACTTGGAAAGACTTTAAAGATTTTTTTTCTGCTGAAGAGCAAGATCATGTAAATCATTTTATTGGAGCAATTAGCAGTTCATTAGGTGCTCATAATTTTTCAGACACCTACGAACTGCCTGAAGAGGATGTTGCAAACGCACTTCAATTTTCAAGTAGCTTTATAAATTCTTTTAGTTCGTATATTTTTGGGATAAGTCAAGAAATTGATACTACTGGAACAGATGATGAACAGTGGGATGCTTATCGCAAAGCATTTTCAGGAGATTTCCAACAGGCTATCGTTAGCATAATAGAAATTCTTCGGGTAAAAAAAAGCTACTCTTTTGCCTCTTTTAAAAGCAACTCTTCAGCGAGTGAGATAGCATCCTTGGTTTCTGAAGAAGAAAACCGTAGGCCTTTTTTTACCTACCTTTCGTCTGCTTTCGGAAACAGGATTAAGCAAGCTACTGATGGATATGTAGTCATAGAAAGCAAACTTCACGGCGAAAAAAAACTGGCAATCAGAGAATTTCTAGGTCTTTTTCAAAAAGTAGAAAAATATTACCAGTTTGAAAGTTTTGTTGATGCCGACATCACTGAGTTAGGCAAAAACATTAATTTTTATTTAAAACACTATGATACTTCTCGAACCTTATTGAACTTTTTAGTCAAAGAGTTTGGAGATAATTTAGAAACAGCGATAGAACTAAATAAACAAGAAGAAATTTCAGAAGAATATTTCTTTGATAGTTTTACAGAGTCTAAGGGAAAGGCTATTAGAGCCTTGTATCAAACTATCAGTGATTTAGGTTATGTAGACAGATTTTCAGACTTACATACTATCCCATTAAATAGCTGGATTGCAAATCATCCTACACCTTGCGATAACTCTACAGTCAATGGATTTCAGATACACCCTAATCCTGAGTTTAAAGAAGGGAGTAAGGCCTGGTTTACATCCGAAGGTAAAGCTTTCCCTCCTTCTTATACACTAAATAACACGCTATTATTAAATAATATTCAACAAGTTGTAAATTCCTCTCCTGTTTTAGAGCAAGGGAAACAATATTTGCTAGAGTTTAATATTACTACTGGTGACGCTGGATCTACAGTCCCTGTTGAGGTGTATGCTGGTGACACTTTAGTATTTTCAGATACACCTAATGCTGGCCTTCGCTCAGTAGAGTTTACATCAAATGAAGAAGGAGGCTTTAGGGTCGAGTGGAATTCAAGTTCAGGGTTAATTCGGTTAGGGTTTATAAAGCTGTATGAAAAGCTGCCTGTTTCTTGTCCGCCTCTAAGGACAGCCCAAGAAGCTTCCGAAGAAAACGAAAAGATAGTTGAATTACATCCTGAAGGTGGACTAAGCGGAGAAAAGTTTTTATTATACTTTAGTGGATCCGCTTTACTTTATACAAGTACCGGCAATTATTCGAATGACTTGACTGGACTGGCAGACGCCATTAATAATAAAGCATCTGAAGATGAAATATGGGAGGTGCTATCTGCATCTGTTGAGGGTAACCAAATACTTGTAACAGGCCCTATAGATTTGGACTTTCATCTTTTTCATGTAAGCTTGGCAAGTCTTATTCTTGATTTAGGGGATAACCATGACTACTTCAAATATCTAGCAGAAGACTTTAAAACACAAGCCCATGAGGCTATATCAGAAATCAGCACAATGGTACGTGTTGAAGGGTTCCTTTTTCACAATACTGAAGAAAACCCTATTGCAGATGTGGATGTTTCAATTACCGACATGGACGCAAGGCCTTTTCCTATTAACCTAGGGAGGTTTACTACAAATGGAGGTGGTTATTTTAGCTTTGATTATAAGCTTGTATATCCCTCAAAAGGGCTTCGAAATTTCAAGCTTGAGTTATTCAAAGGTATTAAAATTGGATCAGATATCTTTTTTCAGCAAGTAATTGAAAGTAATGAGTTAGTAAAGATCAACAGCTTTTTTAATGTTTCCACAGGAAGCTCTTCCCCTGCTTTGGTAAATGTTGCTTCAGAGGCAGGTTTTACAATTCCTGAAGAGCTTCTTGCTTTTTTAAGCAATAAAGGGATTCATAATTTAGAACAAGTGAGGCATGCAGGGGGAATTAAATATCTTGAGGATCTTCCAGTGGACAAACTGCATGACGCAGTTCGTTTTTTAGATGCTCATGCATCTTTGTACCCTTTTTCCCAGAAAATACAAGTTAACCAAGTGTTAATAGAAAAGGGTTATAGTTCTCCTTTAGCTATTGGAGATGCTACAAGGCCTGAAATAGTTAGTCTTCTAGAGGAGAATAATATTGGAAGCTTCAACTCTGCTTCACTGTACTACAAATCGAAGGCTTATGGCACCATGCTGCGAAATTTGGTCACAAGCTACCTCTCGGATAATGCAAGTGGCATAAAAGGAAAACTTTCCAATGAGCTAGAGCCTGTTTTTTCTCAATCATGTGGCTGTGACGATTGTTCTTCAGCAGTTAGCCCATTGGCTTACTTAACAGATCTAATTAACTATGCTCTTAATAATATAAAAAGCGGCAATGAAGAGATAGATATTCTATTTTTAGAAGAAACATTTTTCCAGAGCTTCACGTCCTTGCCCCACTCCTGCCAATCTTCTGAGGAGTTAATTTGTCAGCAAAGAGTTGCCGTTGAAATTTTGCGCAAATACCTTAACAGTGTAGATTTATCGCCTGAGACTGTTGCGACACTTAACAAAAAAATCAAAAAGTATTGCTTTATCGTTTACGAGTACTTGCTAAAGGAGTTAGGGACAAGTTTTGAAGAAATACGTGATATACGAAATGCAAGTGAGGCAGAACAAAAGTCTTTAGCTCGTTCTTTAGGATTTCCTTATAAGGAAAATTTCAACCCATTTTCTTCTGACTGCTTATTTGTTGACCCCTCTGATACTAGCGATGAATTATCGGAGGCTCGGTTGGAAGTGCTTTTTGGTTTACAAGATACTTCGCGAAACAAATTTTCATCAGGTTTAAAAATTGGCGACGAAGCAAACCAGCTACAAAGATGGTTATTAAGAGGTGTATCTTTCTTAAAAAACACCGACTCTAATGGCTTTATATATATTAGTATCCTGCACAGCACTTCACAAGTCATTTTTTATAAGGATGCTTCAAGGTCAAATGAATCAATCGTTGCTATTGCCACAGCTGGTAGCGAAGAAAGTATTAATATCATACCTGAAAACAATAGTGGTCTGTCAGGAGAGTTAGAAGTAAATTCATTCGACAATAACGGCCTAATTGAGATTTCTTTAGTGCCTCAAGTTTTGTGTTGGCGTCTTTTGTATCAAGAAGAGCAATGGAAAAAAGCTGACTGGCCTGCCAATAGGTATAAAGTTTTAGAGTTTCCTATTATTGAACCTGACATTATTGGCCCTGATGATTTTAGGAACCCTGATATTGAAAGCAATATTGTATTCAAGTTATGGGAAAACCGACGAAAATGGATAGACGAAGGGCTGGAGGAGTTTAGGGGTATTCGTGACAATGAATTTATAAGTGAACGCCCGCATCTACTAATGATAATGGATCATATGGCAGTTCCATATCAGTATACCGATATAGATATGTCGAGCCATACATTTACCGTTTGGGATACTGTTCCTGACCATAATTATTTACGGAATCTTAATCGGAAACTAACACAAGGGAGCAAAGGTCAAATAGAAGAAGCCAAAGAAGCAATAGAAGATTTGCACTTATCAAAAGAAGCTTTTGTCCGCTTCTTTGAAATTTACAATGAATGGTCGCGAAACGACGAACGTGGTATTTTAATTAATAAGAGCCAAACGACAGGAGGAAACACAGTAGCGCAAATTTCTGTTTTGAAGCCTAGCAAAGGTGATCTATTTGAACTGAAAATCAATAATAACAATGATTTAACAGTTGCTATTTTAGCCACATCTTCTGACGATGAGACTGTTCTTAGTCAACTTAAGGCAGGTGTCAATGAAAAACAATGGCCTGTGGATGCTGTTTCTATTGATGATGGGAAACTAAAACTGGAAGCTAGTGAAAGTTTTGTATTAACTAAAAAAGTATTAAGGGTTCCTTCTGACAGTGACTTCGAAGAAGTCTATTCAATTTTTGTTCAAGCGAGAAAACGTCAAGTTTTTGAAACTTGGATCGGGGAAGAAAATAACTCTGAAGCCTTATCAAGTGGAGGCGGAAGTGGCTTAATGGTTAATGTAAATGATTTTGTTGAACCTGTATTAGAACCAGCCGAAGGCACTTGGCCAATAGTTAAAGAAGAACCCCTAGTTGATCCAGAAGAACTTAGTGCTAAAGACTTACCTGAATTAAGAACTTTTTCTGCGACAAGTGACCTTTTTAGGTCTAGAAAAGAAGTGTTAAATGATATAAAAAATGAAGTTGGATATATCAAACATGTTGAAGGCGTTAATGCTGCCTTCGATTTTGCTTGGGGAGAAGGGTTCTTACAGGATTATGATAGCATTGAAGACATATGGTTTGATATACAAGATGTTTCAGATAATGATAAAGTCCAAGAAGCCTTAGGTTTTATTAAAAACAACCTCTTTATTGATGTGGACAATTTCGGTTTTATCATCCAGTTGTTAGAGAAAAAATCAGCTGGTAGTGATATATCGACCGACGAATGGAATACTCTCGCAGCTATATTAACATCTTCTTACAAAAGGCGCACCTTGTACCCACAGTGGCTTTCTGAGGAAGAGCCGTTTGGCTATTGGAAACTTTTGAAAGCCAAATTGCCATTGTGGAGGGCATCAAAAAGTGACAGGAACCAATGGCAAAGAACCTTATCTGATGTTTCTAAACCTGCCATTATAGACCCGGATAACATCCGCCCTGATTTTATTAGAAACATCCTTTCTGGTGAAAAAGTAATTAATTTATATAATGAAAGAAAGACACAAATTTCTGACCTGTTTAATCAAATAAAAAATGATATTAACAATGAAGGGCTTGAGTTGGCAATTAGTAAGTATGTTGCTATTAATGGTATAAACTACCTTAATACTTTAAACCAAAAAGCTCAAAACAGGGAAAATATTTCCAAAGAACTTGAGCAGCTTAACCTATCATTTGATTCTTTTCAGTTTATTTTGACTGTTTGGAATCTAGCTTCTGACTCTTCTAATATTATCCTTGATGAAGAATGGGATACACTTTGCTCAATAATGGTTCAGATCCATAAGGAAAGAAGCTACTCGATGTGGTTGTTCGAAGAAGAAGCTAACGACATCCTTTTGTCTCCAGACCTTTTCCGTAAATCTTCTTACTTTAGACAAGAGTTTTTAAGTGATATAGAGAAACGAAAGCTTTCTGTCAGGCGATCAGACGAATTTAGAAGGAACTGGTTTGATAAGCTTGACTCAAGGATAGTGGCAAGAGAAAAATTATCAAATTTTTTCAAAGAGCTTCCTCAAAAAGCTGAAGAAGTAGGAATGATCCTGTTAAGGGACTCTTTAATAGAATCAACTATTACTGATGACCTAAACATAACCGAACAAGCAGACCTTCTTGGAAAGCGTTTACTAATTGATTTGAAAAATAATTGTTGTGCAAAGGTCACCAGGGTTTCTCAAGCTATTGAAGCTTTACATTTACTTTTCTTCTCTATTAGAGCTAATATTATTCATCAGGCTTACCCTAACCTTGACCTAAAAATAGGTTCAGACTACTTTGATAAAGAGTGGGAGTGGATGGGGGCTTATGAAAAATGGCGTTCTGCCATGTTTGTAAACTTATATCCAGAAAATGTACTTCACCCTGGGTTTAGGCAAAATGCTTCAGGAGCATTTTTGACTTTATCAGATAGCTTACAAAACAACAACAGACTGACCCCTAGTAACGCTTGTCAAATTGTTTCAAAATATTATGAATATTTAAATGATGTAAAAAATTTAACCGTTGTCGCAACTATAAGCGCTAGAACAAAGGGCGACAATGTGGCAAAATGTGGCTCATCGCCTAACAATTACAAACCTTTACAGTTTATGTTTGCCCATACTGTTAATAGGAGAAAATTTTACTACTCAGTTCTTGACCCTGATAACTCTGCAAACTATTCGCCTGCCCCTTGGGAGCCTATAAATGCACTAAATGATGTATTTACAACTGAAATTTTAGGAGCTGTCTCCAGGACTGTTGGAGCAGAAAGGAACATGATGTTTTTTGTTCGTGGGCATAAAGCACAAGAAGAAGAGAAGATATACTTTGCAAAATTTAACCTTTCTGATGGATATTGGTATCCTGAAGCAGAAGAGCTTGATATACCTGAAGAAATCCAAAGCAATGTTAAAACCGAACGTTTTGCAGGCCCCGTTATCAAGATGGTGCTTAATAGAAGAAGCTCTAGTTCAAGCAACGTTCGAATAGCCATACAACGAGGTGAGGATTTTAGAATATTTCAATTAAACGACTCTGGGAATAATTTAGAAAAAACAGAACAATATTCCCACCACTTCCATTACAACATCCATAGGTTGCAATTTCTTATTGAAGGTAAACTGTGTTTTACGTACTCCAAATTAAGGATAAGTTATGAACCACAACCTCCTGTTCAAGAGGGATATATTCTAAGATATAATACACCATTCGGAAGTGAGGCAGAGATACAAATTAATAATTATCAGTACATACAAAATGTTTTGTGGTACAGTTCCAACCATTCAAATCTTCTGGAACGATGGGTTAACCTAGATCGCGTAATAAATATCAGAGAAAGATTTATCGCAAGACCCGATAGAGAAGTAAGGCGCATGGAGTATGGTGTTATCAATGAAAACGGAAGAATAGAAGTTTCTGACTCACCGCAAATATTAAACAGAGAATATTTATGTTATTTTGAATGGCGCTCCCCAAGAGGACCTGTGAGATATTTGTTTGGAAACCTCGGAGGAAGGCATGAGCTGACCTATCAAAAACAGACTCCGATTGTCTCTGAGCCAATCTCTTTCTTAAGTAACGTAAACTTCATAGACTATTTCACTGACAATAAGAGCAATTCATTCCTGCTTATCAACACAAGATCTTATAACACATTTATACTGCCGATATATAGAGATACTTTACAGGGTAATTTAAACAATATTGCTATACATCCAGCCATACCTTCAGTCAGAATTAACTATGGATTGGTTTCTCCTCCAGAGGTTTTTCCAGTAAAAAAACCAGATGACCTTGATGAACTAAAATTTAATGTTGAAAGAAGCTACAAAAACAACAGCTATCTTCCTAAATCACTGTTTTCTGTAATTGAAGAAGCTTATTACTTTGTACCCTTAATGGTTGCTTTGACACTTCAGGACAAAGGCTATTACTTAGAAGCCCTAGATTGGTATAGGCTAGTATACGCTTTTGATAGACCAGAAAATACGGAAGAAGGCGATTATAAGCCACGCAAGATATGGTATGGGCTTGTTCACGAGGAAAAAAACCTTCAAGAGTTCAAAAGGTCGGAAAACTGGCTTAAAGACCCTCTAAACCCTCATTCCATTGCAGAAACTAGAGCTAACTCCTATACAAGGTTTACTGTATATTCTATAGCTGGCTGTATTCTTGAATTTGCAGATAGTGAATTTACTAAAGACAATGCAGAGTCTATTCCTAAAGCCCGCATGCTTTATGAAACAGCTTTAAGATTGCTGGATGCAGAAGGGTTATTACCTGAAGATTCAAACTGTGCACCTATAATAGAAGATCTGGAGCCTCTATTGCCTAAAGACGATCATAACTGGCCTTATTGGAAGCCTGTATGGCTAGAAATAAAATCAGATCTTCTACGGGTCAAAAATAGAGAAAAACTCCTCAATCTTTCTGCCCTTATTCAGAATGTACTATCAGAGACTGAAAGCATTGACGAGAAATTTTCTCAAATACGCAATCTTGTCAATAGTGCATTTGAGACTCCTGAACAATTTACTTTTATACTTTCACTAATTACAAGTGGAAGAGTGCAGTCAGAAGATGCATTAAACAGGTTATTAGCTAACGCTGACTTGCAGGAAGGGTTAAAGCATTTCATTTCAGAAGCGGGCAAATACTACTTAAATGCAGTTATCAACGTTACTGGCATTATGCCTGAAGCTTTAACAAGTGATACTGTTGCCATTCCATGGTTAAGTCAATTACCAATCCTTGAAGAACAGACACCCGAACCAGCAAGTATAACTAATATTACTGGCACATTGCCATTAAGCCCTTATTTTGTAAGGGAGCGAGCGTATTACTATTTCACGCAACCTGATGCACAGCAGCTTCAGACACTTTCAGTCATTAACAACCCTGTTCGTGTTATTAATGACTACTACGGGAGAGATGTTTTCTATACACCTCAGCTAAACCCAGATTTTTGTGTACCTCCAAACCCGGTATTGAATAGCCTACGTTTCTCCGCAGAAGCAAACCTTTTCAAAATTCGTAATTGCATGAATATAGCTGGCATTAACCGGGAGGTACTTCCATATGCAGCCCCTGTAGATCAAGTAGCTGGAATGCCAGTACTTGGCGGAGGAGGTCGTTTAATCTCTACTGGCACAAGAGTTTTTACACCTTCCTTATATAGATTTGACGTACTTATTGAAAGGGCAAAACAACAGGTTAATATCGCACAGCAAATAGAAGGGGCACTTCTTTCAATTTATGAAAAAGAAGATGCTGCCACCTACGATGTATTACGTGCCCGACAGGATTTGAGAATGGCCAGGTCTGGAGTAAGACTACAAGAGCTAAAAATGAGAGAAGCGGAAAGTAATATAGTGCTTGCTCAATTACAAACAGACAGAGTACGGTTGTCAATGAACCATTTCAGCAACCTGATTTCGGCAGGAAGAAGCGGAAGTGAAGAGAATGCACTAAGGCTTTTATATACCTCGGCTACATTTCATACGATTTCTTCTACTTTATATACAATAGGTGCTAACCCAATGAATATTTGGGCACTGGGGGCAGCTGCTGCAAGTGTAGGACAGACAATGGGAGTTCTTTCGTCAATTAGCTCTATGATAGCCAGCTTTGAAAGAAGAGAAGAGGAGTGGCGTTACCAACTAGAGTTATCTCAACAAGACCTTATAATTGGTGAACAACAAGAAATAATCGCTCAGCAAAGATATGATATTGCAGACCAAGAAAGGGTTATTGCTCAGATGCAAGCAGATAATGCGGGAGAAGTTTTAGATTTTCTGTCAAGCAAATTTACAAATGCTGAGCTTTACCAGTGGATGAGCGGCATTCTTGAGAAGGTCTATAGTTTCTTTCTGCACCAAGCCACAGCCACAGCAAAAGCTGCGGCAATGCAGTTAGAATTCGAACGTCAGGAGCAGATTCCTGACTTTATCAAAGACGACTATTGGGAAGCACCATCTCGCAATACACTGTCAGGATCAGGGACAGGCCCTGACCGTAGAGGGCTCACAGGGTCTTACAGGTTACTTCAAAATGTTTCTGAGCTAGACCAGTTTGCCTTAGAAACAGACCAAAGGAAACTACAACTAACTAAAACCATCTCACTTACAAGAATGGCTCCTTCTGAGTTTCAGCGTTTTAAAGAAACGGGACAAATAAACTTTAAGACCACCCTGGACATGTTTGACCGAGACTTCCCTGGTCATTATTTGAGACTAATTAAGAAGGTTAAAACATCTGTTGTCGCTTTGGTGCCACCAACCGAAGGTATTAAAGCTACTTTAAGGAACCCAGGTGTTTCATATGCAGTAAACGGGACAAACTTTAGAAAGGACGTTATTGTGAGACCTCCTGACAGCATTTCACTTTCATCTGCTCATGAAGCCTCTGGTCTATTTGAACTCGAAGAGCAGCGTACAGATAAGCTGTACCCATTTGAAAATATTGGGGTCGAAACAAACTGGGAACTAATTATGCCAAAGGCTGCTAACTTTTTTGACTACTCTACTATTGCAGATGTTTTTATCACAATTGAATATACAGCACTTGACAGCCGGATTTATCGAAATGAAGTAATAAAACGACTTGGTAACTCATTCTCTGGTGATCGTATATTTAGTTTCAAAAATGCTTTTCCAGACCAATGGTATGACTTTAGCAATCCAGAAACGCCTGGGCAATCTGTAACTGTATCATTTAAAACGTTGCCTCGAGATTTCCCTGAAAATCTAATTAATCTAAGAATTAAAGGACTGTCCATATTTACAACCCTTGTTAATGGAGAAGACTCAGCCCCTTCAGGCGAGATTGTTCTAGGGTTTCGATCTAATGACGGAGATTTTATTTCAGGAGGAGCGTCTTTTGCAACCGTCCTAACAGCAGGAACAACCGCTCCAGGTTGGGGAGCAGTTATTGATAATAAACCGGCCGTTGGCGAATGGCAAATGTCTTTAAGCCCTGAGATAATTGATAAAATTGTTAATGAAGAAATTACAGACATTGTTATGGCTCTTACTATCAATGCTACAACTCCTGAATGGCCATCTTACTAATCAAAAAATATGAAAGAGTATTTTATAAGTTTTTTCACAATAAGCATGAACCGGCTTCATCATTTGAAGAAAACACTTCCGGCTAATATTAAAGACAATAATGAGTATAACAATCTTGAATTCGTTATTCTTGATTATAATTCTGATGACGGTATGGAAGAGTGGGTAAAGAATGAACTAGGAACTTATTTAGATTCTGGGAAGGTGAAATTTTTTAGAACTGAGGAACCGGAGTTTTTTAATAGAAGCCACTCTAGAAATATGGCAGTAAACTTATGTTCCGGTGAGCTTATTTGTAATGTTGATGCAGATAACTTCACAGGTCAAGGATTTGCCTCTTTCTTGAATGCCGAATTTAACAAAGATTCGAATATTGTTGTAAACAGCAACTTTCATGGCGAATACATGCCATACAAAGATGCTTTTGGAAGGTTTGGCGCATGGAGAAGTGACTTTCATAAGGTCGGCGGCTATGATGAATCTATGACCAGCTATGGGTATGAAGACATAGACCTTTATGAAAGACTTGTTATGATGGGCAGAAAAGAGGTTAAAATTAAAAACTTTGATTTTCTAAGGTCAATATCGCATGGTAACGAAGATAGACTGGAGCAGGAACATTTTAATAAAAACCTTGACCGTTTTTATGTTGCATATGATATAGGCTCTACTAAAGTAATTTTCCTATACAAAGATGGTACTTTTGAGTCTGGAACCTTAAATGAAAAACATGAGTTTTATCCGGGTCTTTTTACTATAGAAGGAGGGGTCTGGGATAAAGGAAGGTGGAAAGAAGAAAGTTCATTTCTGATGCTAAACTTTTCTATAGGGAGAGAGGAAAAACTTTTTACTGATAATCAAGGCTTGTGTTACCTTTTGAAAAAACCTGAAATTCGTCTTACGTTTTTTAAAGTTGAAGATTCAAATTTCCTAGAAAATGTAAAATCCTCCTACTCTATTGTTACAAATGCAAGTAAATATCAGAAAAATATGAATGAAAGGAGCCTATGGGTAAACACCGAGGGCTATGGCCGTGGTACTGTTTTTGGCTCACAATCAATGAAGGTAGTTAAAGAGCCTGCAAAGAAAGATTCCAAGGGTAAAGTTTCTTCTGAGTTTACTATTAACCAATTCTAAATTTTTTATCTATGGCAGCTAAAGACAGATCAACACTTAAAGAATATTTTCAAGACGGTGCCCGTCCTTCGGGTGCTGATTTTGCAGACCTTATTGATTCATTTTTGCTTATCAACGAGCTTTCGGGAGCACTTTTGGCAGGTTTAACTGCCCAGAATGCAGAAATTAATGAAACAGATAACATTCTCTCTGCTTTGGGCAAAGCACAGGGACAGTTAAACAACCGTGTTAAAAAAGATGGCGACGCTCTATCAGGCCCCCTTGCCTTACATGCAGACCCTGCTAGTGCCATGCACGCCGCTACCAAGCAATATGTAGATGCTGTGGCCGGAAGTGGAGGAGGTGGAAGTACAGGGGCGGTCAAAAGGGTTTACCATTTTTGTCATACCGGAAGCATCAACAATGCAACCTTGGGTTTATACAAAGTGAGTTCTGAAGCAATAACCAATAACAAGCCTACCACAGCGGAAGGCCATGGAATTAAAGATGGCAGCATAGACCCCTATGTCATCATGAATAATTGTACCATTAAAAAAATCAGGGTCACTTTTGCAGGTGCAGGTGTAGATGGGGGCTCTGTGGGCGCTAATCCGGTTATGAGGCTCAGGGTTTTTAAGTCTGGGTATGATGCCAGGACACAAGTAGGTACAGATGTCGATATCCCTGTAAGTAATTCAGGGCTGGGAACGTGGGGTAATGCTTCAGGAAACGGTTTTCAGACAGCGGTTTCTGGTGAACTAAACTTTGCTTTAAATGCTGGAGATGTGCTGGGGGTTGAGTTCAGGCATCAAACAGGGAGCGGAAATTCCATTATATCTGTCCAAAGACTTTTTGCAGTACTGGAAACGGAAGAATAACGGTTTTTTCGCGGAAGCTCTGAATTTTGCATTTTCCTAAGGGAGCAAAAAAACTTTATGAGGGTCTCATAGCATAATTAATTCGCATGTTAGCAAGTGATTTTCTTGATGTGACATGCTAGTTTATGGCATTGGAAAACATGGTTTTGTACAAAGGTATATTGGCCGTATCAGAAACCTTCTAAGGAATTTAAACAGGTAGGTTTACATATTTTTGTACTACCAGCCAGTTATTTGATTTTTTAAATTATTTTTAATATAGCAGTTATGTCAGAAAATACAGGCGTAGGTGGCAATATCATATCAGTACCGCAGGGTGGCGGTGCAGTGAGCGGAATGGGTGAAAAGTTTTCTCCAGACCTGTTTACGGGTACGGGAAATTTTTCTGTTCCTGTTGCTCTTCCGCCGGGACGTAATGGTTTTCAGCCAGAACTTTCCCTAGTATATAGTACCGGCAATGGGAATGGCCCTTTTGGACTGGGCTGGAACCTTAGTGTTCCCGGGGTTAGCCGTAAAACTTCTAAAGGAGTGCCTTTATATGATGACAAGAGAGATGTCTTTATACTTTCCGGGGCAGAAGACCTTATACCTGTGCCAGGTGCTTCTGAAGTGGCCCAAAGATACCGCCCCAGGACTGAAGGCTTGTTTGCCCGTATTGAGCATCATAGTGATTCTGACAATAATTTCTGGAAAGTTAAAAGCTCTGATGGCCTTACCAGCTGGTACGGTACGCCGGGACAGGCCAATTCCCGCAATTCTTTTAACGATCAGGCGGTACTTGCCGACCCTGAATATCGTACGAAAGTTTACCAGTGGAACCTTACTAAAACAGAAGATGTATTTGGCAACGCCATTGAATATATTTACGAGCGGGGAAATGGCACGGAAGGGCTTCATGCATGGGATATGCTTTACCTGAAAGAAATCAGGTACGGTGACTATATGTCTGAAGAAAAGAAGCAATGGATGGTACGTGCTGTTTTCCAGTATGAGGAACGGCCTGACCCGCTTTCATCTTACAGGCAGGGCTTCGAGGTTCGCACAACGAAAAGGTGCAGTAAGATTAAGATTTATACCAATCCTTCCTCTGGTGAAATACTTACAAAAACATACCACTTGACTTACCTGGATGAACGTGTCGAAGCAGGTGATTTTTCTAAAAATGTACTTCCTGTAAACGGCATTAGCCTGCTCAGCAGGGTCAGTATTGAAGGACATAATGAGGATGAAAGTGAATGGATGCCTCCATTAGACTTTGACTATACCCGCTTTACTCCTGAAACAAGGGAGTTTATGCCTGTGCGTGGCAGGGATCTTCCTCCTTTTAGCTTTGCAAATGGAGATTATGAGCTTGCCGATCTTTTTGGCAGTGGCCTCCCTGATATTCTGCAAGTGAGTGGCAATAACGGTGTGGTGCGTTACTGGAGGAATCTTGGCAACGGGAAATTTGATTTGCCGCGAAATATGAAAGATGCCCCGGCTGGTGCCAGCCTGTCAGACCCGGAAGTATCTTTAATGGATGCAGATGGTGACGGCCGTGTTGACCTGGTGGTTAACAAGCAGGGGCAGAGTGGTTATTTCCCAATGCAGTTTAATGGCCTGTGGGACAGGAAGTCTTTTAAACCCTATAAAAATATTCCTTCTTTTTCTTTGGCAGATCCTGAAGTACAGCTCCTTGACCTGGACGGCGATGGGGTTACCGACGTACTAAGGAATGGCAGCAGGCTGGAATGCTTTTTTAATCACCCGGATGAAGGGTTTTATAAAGTAAAAACTGTTGAGAAACAACGATTAGATAAATTCCCGAATGTAAGCTTTACTGATCCACGGGTCAGGTTTGCCGATATGACGGGAGACGGCCTGCAGGATATTGTGCTGGTACATGCTGGCCATGTGGAATACTGGCCTAATATGGGGCATGGGAAATGGGGTGCGAAGGTTTCTATGCGGAACAGCCCAAAGCTCCCTTTTCAGTTTAGCCCTGAACGTGTGCTTATTGGTGATGTGGATGGCGATGGAATGGCCGATATTGTGTATGTGGAAAACAACTCCCTGACGCTTTGGGTAAATAAAGGAGGTAAAAGCTGGTCTGACCCGGTCGTGATAAAAGGTACACCGGCATTTTATGATACGGCATCGATACGCCAGGCAGACTTGAACGGCAGCGGGGTAAGTGGTATTGTCTGGAGCTATGATTATGATGGACTGCGGCGCGACAGAATGTTCTACTTTGATTTTACAGGTGGAGTCAAGCCTTATGTCCTGAGTGGGATGGACAATAATATGGGTGCCCGTACCAGGGTTTCGTACCGTTCCTCTACAGATTATTTTGTAAAAGATTTTAAAAGGCCTGAAACCCGGTGGAAAACACCGCTCCCTTTTCCGGTACAGGTCGTGGCCAGTGTAGAGGTGCACGATGAGCTTTCTGGTGGCAAACTGGTGACTGAGTATAGTTACCACCACGGATATTGGGATGGAGGCGAAAGGGAGTTCAGAGGGTTTTGCAAAGTGGTCCAGCGGGATACAGAAACCTTTGACCGATACAATCAGACAGATGATGAACGAAGTACAGTACACCGCTCATATTATTCGCCGCCTCTCGAAACCCGTACCTGGTTCCACCCCGGGCCTGTAGGAGGAGAAAGGGGGGATTGGGAGGAACCTGATTTCAGCCATGAATATTGGCAGGAAGACCGGCAGGTGCTTCAGCGCCCGGCTGACATGAAAGCTATGCTGAGGCACTTGCCCCGGAGGGCAAAAAGAGATGCCCTCAGAACCCTTCGCGGCAGCATTCTGAGAACAGAAGTCTATGCGATGGACGGTAGTGCGCGGCAAAACCGACCTTATACCATTACCGAAAACCTGCAGGGGGTGCGTATTGAATTTTCCCCTCAGCCTGTCAGGCTACCTGCACGGGGTATAGAAAGGGAAAAGTTTCTTGAAGCCTCCAACAGGGCTGGCTCAGGATATATTTTCTTCTCCATGGCACTTGCCTCCCGTACTAGCCAATGGGAGCGGGGCAATGAACCAATGACCCAATACAGTTTTACCGAAGACTATGATGCCTATGGAAATCCGCGCAAACAAATATCTGTAGCATTACCACGGGGCAGGAACATCACCGGTGAACGGTTAGCAACAGACAATAACCTTGATGAACCTGATATTTTTTATGCGACCTTATCTGAAACCGAATTTATAAACAGGGACGATGACTTCCGTTACCTGACTGGCAGACCGGCTTCCGCCAGGGTATGGGAAATCAGGAATAACGGCAGCGGCTCTGTTGCAGAACTTAGAAAAAGAATTCTTGAAAAATCCCTGTTTCTTGAATTTAAACTTATCGGCCATTCCGTCTCCTACTATGACGGGCAGGCTTTTACTGGACTGCCTTATGGAGAGTTGGGCGATTATGGAGTTCCGGTACGGGGCGAAGTCCTGGCCTTTGAAAGTGAAACCATTGCTGACGTATTTGGAAATGGCCTGCCCCCCTACCTGACTGAAGGTGGTGAGCCTGTATGGACGGAGGAGTGCCCGGAAGGGTTTCGAAATGCCCTCCCTCCTGATGCAGGGTATGTTTTCAGAAACCCTTTGCTTCCTGACGAGTCTCATTACGAAGAAGGGTACTATGTAATAGAACAACGCCAGAAATTTGATTTCCATGTTTCCCCTGCCGGTGCTTCCGGCCTGGTGCTGGAAATGCAGGATGCACTCGGGAATACCGCCTCTGTGGAGTATGACACTTATAAATTGATGCCTGCTAAAGTAACCGACCCCGCCGGTATGGAAACACTTGCGGAGTACGATTACCGGGTCATGCAGGCAGCACAGATCACCGACCCGAACCTGAACAGGATACAGTTCGCTTTCACTCCCCTGGGCTTTCTTTTTGAAACAGCCGTCATGGGCAAGGAAGGGGAAGCGGCAGGAGATACCCCTGAAGTTCCGGGCACACGGATGGAGTATGATTTTTTTGCCTTTATGGACAGGGCAGAACCGGTTTATGTAAAAACCATACAGCGGGAGCACCACTACCATGACCAGGTGGACGAAACCATAAAGGACAACACACTAGTAAGTGTAGAATATTCCGATGGTTTCGGGCGCTTGCTGCAAACACGTTCACAGGCCGAAGAAGTTATTTTTGGCGACAGTTTACATGGCGACGCAGGGCTTCCTTCTGTCCATGGTGACAATGCCCCGGCCACAGGTGTGGAAAACACCTCTGCGGACAACCCCAATGTTATAGTCAGCGGATGGCAGGTCTATAACAACAAAGGCTGGGTGGTAGAAAAATATGAACCTTACTATGACCAGGGGTTCTCCTACCAGTTTCCTTTCAGGGCCCATGGCAGGAAAGTAAAAATGTACTATGACCCGCGGGGGCAGGTAATCCGAACTGTAAACCCCGATGCCACAGAACAGCGGGTTGTTTTTGGCGTGCCGCTGAGCCTGGACAACCCACGGGTATTTACCCCTACCCCATGGGAAAGCTACACCTATGACGCCAATGACCTGGGGGAGCTTTATATAGGGTCTGCGGGATCTGCCCCGGCAGAACACCATTATACCCCTTCCAGTGCGGTAATTGACGGCCTGGGGCGGACTGTCAAAACCATTGACCGCCTTGCGCGCAATGGCAACGATGTGGTGATGCGCTATGCTTTTGACATACGGGGCAACCTGCTTGAAGTCACAGACGCACTGGAAAGGACAACTTTCCGGCACAAATACGACCTGCTGAACAGGCCCTTATGGACAGCGCATATAGACGGTGGCGAAAAAACAGTATTTATGGATGCCCTCAGCCGCCCCCTGGAACTCAGGGATGCCAAAGGTGCCCTGGTCCTGAACAGTTATGATATACTCTCCCGCCCTGTAAAGGTATGGGCACGTGATACTGCCGGTGAGCCGCTTACCCTCCGGCAGAAAACCATTTATGGCGACAGTGCCGGCCTCGGCCAGCCAGAAGCGGACAACCTGATGGGCAAACCTTACAAGGTATATGACGAAGCCGGCCTTACCAGTATAGACCGCTATGACTTTAAGGGCAACCCTCCCGAAAAAACAAGGCAGGTCATATCCGATGCAACATTGGTCTCCGCAGGTACAGATGCCCCCCGTACAGACTGGGAAAGCCTCACAGAAGCTGTTCTGGACAGTTTTGCCTATGTTACAGGCATGAAATATGATGCCCTGAACAGGGTAACCGAAATGCAATTTCCCGAAGACGTGGAGCAGGAACGGAAAATACTCCTTCCTAGATATAACCGCTCGGGCGCACTGGAGCAAGTGGGGCTGAAGAATACAGAAGCTTCAGAAGAGCAGGTCTACGTGGAGCGCATTGCCTACAATGCCCGCGGACAGCGAACCCTGATAGCTTTTGGCAACGGCATGATGACACGCTACGCCTATGACGAGGACAACTTCCGCCTCAAAAGGCTGCGTACGGAAAGGTATGAGAAAAACGGCCTTGCCTATAACTACGCCAGCGGAACCGTGCGGCAGGACAATTTTTATGAATACGACCTTTCGGGAAATATCACCTCCATCATCAACCGTGCCCCCGGCAGCGGCGTAGGCGGCACGGACATACTGGAAAAAGACTATACATACGATGCCCTGTACCGGCTACTCTCCGCCACCGGAAGGGAAACAGCCACCACCGCTGCTGAGCCCTGGGACGATACGTACAGGAGCCATGACCCCACACTGACACGCGGATATACCCAACATTACAGCTATGACAAGATGGGCAACATTCAGGGACTGCAGCACATAGCCACCGGCGGAAACTTTACAAGAAGTTTTACATACACAGAAAATAAGAATATATTAGAAGACATTACCATAGGGCAGACGGCTTATGGCTTTATACATGATGTAAACGGCAATATCATAAGAGAAGGAGAGTCCCGGCATTTTGCATGGGACTACGCAGACCGGCTGAAGTCCTTCCGCATACAGGCAGGTGAGGGAGAACCAAGTCTCAATGCCTTTTATCTGTATGACAGTGGCGGCAACCGCATAAAAAAGCTGGTGCAAAAGCAGGACGGTTCTTATAAAAGCACTACCTACATAGACGGGATATTTGAGCATACCAGGGAAAGCATCAGTGCCGCTGCCTATGCCATCCCGAACCTGGAGATAGGCCAGTGGACTATTGGTGTATATGACCAGGGTACAGCGATACCGGATTTGGAAATAGGCCAGTGGATAATAGGGCAGTACGGTGGCAGTACCACAGAGCAGAACACCCTGCACATCATGGACGACCAGAGCCGCATAGCCACCATACGCCTTGGCGATGCCATGGGTGACATCACCCCTGCTATTAAGTACAACCTCGAAGACCATCTGGGCAGCAGCAGTATACAATTAGATACAAATGGTACGTTGGTAAACAGTGAGGAGTACTATCCTTTCGGGGAGACTTCTTTCGGGAGCTATGGGAAAAAGCGGTACAGGTTCTGTGGGAAGGAAAAAGATGAGGAATCAGGGTTGTACTACTATGGCATGAGGTACTACAATGCATGGACGTGTCGGTTTGTGAGTGTGGATCCGCTGGCGGAGGAAACAATTAATTTTTCTCCTTATACGTATGCCAATTGTAATCCTGTAATGATGAACGATCCAACAGGAGGTAAAGCTGAAGGGACTGGTGATGGTGATGGTGATCCTCCTGCCAATGATCCTCAAACCCATAGTGTTCAAGAAGGAGACACTTTGTCTGGCCTTGCTGAGAAATATGGCACAACTGTTGATAATTTAAGAACACTAAATCCTCAGACTCAGAAAAGGAAACAAAGTGATCAAATAAATATAGGAGAAACATTAAGTATTTCAGGCGAGTCTCCAGGTTCTTCATTACCATCTTCAGAAAAGGCAAAAACAATACAATCTAAAGCATATGTAATTGGTGAAAAAGAGCCAGTCGATGTGGATTTGCCGACTCCTGAAGCTTTGAAGGAAGGTAACTGGGAGCATCACAGGCAAGAATGGTTGGCTAAGAATGCAAGGTCTATCAGTCTGTTTAATACTAAAGGAGGAACTGTAGGCTTAAGAGCGAGCCAGGAAATTTTTGCTGACTATGCTGGGCCTATGATGATACAGGCTTATGCTGCCGCACTATTTGAATTAGCCTTTGCTGCACCATATGTTTTACCGGCTTCGAGAGTTGGGCGTGTTGCTCCGAAAGTGAAAGTTCCTGCTCCTCTTCCTAAAGTGGCACCGGCTAATGCCGCTAAGGAGGTGACGAACCTTCCCAAATTAGGAATAAAAAAATTCGATGCACTAGACTTGGCTAAAGCATCAGGAGATGACTTGTTTAATTATGCCAAAGTTTTTGAAAATCAATTTAAAGCAGGTAAAATTGGTGCAATGACTAGAGATCAAGCAGCCCGTTTTACTAAACTATTAAGACAAAAAGGAATAAAAGTAAGAATTGACGCCCCTCATTCACCTCCAAATCCTTGGCAAATGAAACATCTGAATGTTGGAGATAAAGGGCAAATTCATATTCCAATCTTAAATTAAAGTTTATGGAATATAAGATACTAGGGCTTCCCTTTAAAAAGGAAGAGTTTAAAATAAGCGATACTTATCGAGGGGTTTGCAGAAATGAAATTCCCGAATCGAAATTCAAAGAAAATTCGAAAATTGATTTTTTAGAAAACTTGTATGTGAAACTTCTTTCATCCGATAGTAAACAGATTCAAGTGTCTGATTTGATTGAAATAGCAGATAGTTTTACAAAATTGTCAACAGAGCCTTTTGAGCTGATACTTGTGAAAGGTATTAAGGAAGAGATACCTGAAAATATATTGTATAAAAAACTTGGTTATGAAGCTGTTGCAAGTAATGAATCTTCTATGATTCATTTTTGGTTAAGAAAAAAAGTTGAAGGTTTTGAAACCCTATACGAAACATTTATTAAAAAACTTAATAATAATTATTTGTTTTCATGTGTTGAGGATGCTCAATCTTTTATCAAAGAAATAAGACAATATACTCATATCATATCTCCTCCATCTCCTCATTTTCAAATAGATTTTGAAATCGTTGAAATAGTTCAAGTCAAAGGGATTGGTGTTAATAACCACTAGAAGTAGGGGAATGGGAGATTGGGATTTATGGAGAGGCCGTGATAGAGCAGAATATTTTGCATATCATGGACGACCTGGTTCTGTTGTACCTGCTCTCGGTACTGCTGCCGGTATGGGGCAGTTGGGTCTATATTAGGAGGAATTGCTGGCGGTATTGCAGGCTCTTATTATGGAGGAAAAGCTGTAGAATCTTTTAGTGATCACTTATTCGGGTGGTAAGTTATGGCATTAGAAATCAAAATACTCAAAAAGTTCAATGCTATAAATTTTACTCTTCCTTGGAAGCATAGTAATGTGGAAGGAGATGCATGGCAACCTATAGTAAAAGAAGTATTAGAGTATGCTTTTTTAAGTAAGGAAGGAAGTATACTTATAAATAATCCGTTAGAATCTTCTATTTATGATGAAATACCAACAGAAGCTTATCAATACTTAGAAGGTAGAGAAGATAAGTTTTGGGTATCTAAAGTGAGCAAGTTTTCAAAATGGCTACTTGACTTTATTTATGACGAAGAGTTTAATAGAGAATTAATGTGGATTACAACTGTGCCTTATTTAGCTAAAGAACGTATGCAAGAACTTGTTAATGCTCATGCTTATGGAGGAGGCTTACCTTCATTTAAAGATGAAGTAATGTTTTGTTCCGATGGTATGTTTTTGTTCTGGTTCAATCCTTGTTATCCGATACCAGAGATAGTAAACAAATATGAAGAGCTTGCAGTGAAATATGGCTGTGAGGTTATAGTAAAAGAAGAATAAGAATAAGAAAGAATGAGCCGCTTCAGCTACAGACAAAGGGAAGAATAATAATACTCGCTTCACCTCACATCCTATCATTATGCCAGTAATAACCCCATTAATAGGATAGATCCTTCGGGGTTACAGGATGAACCCGCATCTGATCAAGGAGGTGGAGGGGATAGTGGAAATGATAATATGGCAAAAGGTACATGGGTTCATACAGAATCTGGAGAAGAACTTGGTTTAGGAAAAGGAGATGGTACTTTAGAGCGGTCTATGAAGGAATTTGGTTGGGAGCAGAAAAATTCAACTAGTGACCGATGCCATTAGTAGCCTTCAATCCAGTTTTGAATGGGGATTGGGTTTGGTAGGTGGTGCTTTAGGTGCTTCTAATGAAAATGCTTTTGTAAATCGGGTAAATACTGATATCGCTAATGCTGAGAGTCTGATTATGAATGCACCTAATATGACAAGCAGGCAGTGGGGTAATGTTGCTGCCGGGACTACTGCCTCAGTAGGAAGTGGGTTGTTGTTTAGAAGAGGGCCTACAACTTCTTTAAGCAGTTCTTTAGGAAATATGAGCATACCTGTTTATAGAGTTTACGGGGGGGCTTCCAGGATTAATGGTTACTCTTGGACTTTTGTAAATCCTAAATTAATGCCAACAAACATGTATAGGAATTATGCAGGATTACCGAGTGGTAATTGGGGTACATCTTATATTAAAGGAAGTGCTCAAATAAAAGACATTAGTTTATTCAGAAGAGCATTGCCTCTTGATGGTAATGCAGGAGGTTTGCCAGAATTATTAATAAATCCCAACAAGGTGAATATGTATAATTATATGAACAGGCCTGGGAATTTCAAAAGTTATTGGGGATTTTAAATTTATTGATTATGAGTTTTGCAGGAATGACCGTTAATGAAAGATTGTTCGCAAGTGGTTTATATAAAGAATTTGAGTCTGCAAAAAAACAGAAAAATAAGGAAAGGGTTATTGCTATATTAAAAGAAATTAACGTTGATGAACCTTCCATTAATAAAATATTAAAAGAGATTGGTATTAAATAATGCCAAATAATTTATGAATGGAAACAGCGAATAATTTTGCCGACAAATATATATTTAAAGATTTAGCTATAGAGTATAGGGATTTAGAAGAAAAGTTTGGGATGCATGGTCCTTTAGTAGGTTCTTTGTTTATGGATGGTCATAATATTGGGTTGTTTTCTGGCCCTCCAAAATTATCAGAGGATAATAAAGCTCTACTACTACCTTATTATGAAAATGGTCTCTTTAGAATTATGGTATATGATTTTAAAGACCATTTATTTCATATAAGCAAAGGCTATTTTAGACTATTATTTTTTGGAAATATGGAAGAAGACCGCATAATCTTTTTTGAAGCGAATTATCCGTTATCTGATCGATGCCCTCTACCGGCTGCTCTCCGCCACCGGCAGGGAAACAGCCACCACCGCCACAGAGCCCTGGGACGATACCTATAGGAGCCATGACCCCACGCTGACACGCGGATATACCCAACATTACAGCTATGACAAGATGGGCAACATTCAGGGACTGCAGCACATAGCCACCGGCGGAAACTTCACCAGAAGCTTTCAATATTCCCCTGAAAAGAATATATTAGAAGACATTACCATAGGGCAGACGGCCTATGGCTTTATACATGATGTAAACGGCAATATCATAAGAGAAGGAGAGTCCCGGCATTTTGCATGGGACTACGCAGACCGGCTGAAGTCCTTCCGCATACAGGCAGGTGAGGGAGAACCAAGTCTCAATGCCTTTTATCTGTATGACAGTGGCGGCAACCGCATAAAAAAGCTGGTGCAAAAGCAGGACGGTTCTTATAAAAGCACTACCTACATAGACGGGATATTTGAGCATACCAGGGAAAGCATCAGTGCCGCTGCCTATGCCATCCCGAACCTGGAGATAGGCCAGTGGACTATTGGTGTATATGACCAGGGTACAGCGATACCGGATTTGGAAATAGGCCAGTGGATAATAGGGCAGTACGGTGGCAGTACCACAGAGCAGAACACCCTGCACATCATGGACGACCAGAGCCGCATAGCCACCATACGCCTTGGCGATGCCATGGGTGACATCACCCCTGCTATTAAGTACAACCTCGAAGACCATCTGGGCAGCAGTTGTATACAAGTTGACAGCAACGGTACGTTAGTAAGCAGAGAGGAATACACGCCCTTTGGGGAAACCTCCTTCGGGAGCTATGGAAAAAAGCGCTACAGGTTCTGTGGGAAGGAAAAGGACGAGGAAAGCGGGCTGTACTACTACGGTATGAGGTACTACAATGCCTGGACGTGCAGGTTTGTGAGTGTGGATCCGCTGGCTCCTAAATATGCTCATCTATCTCCTTTTGCTTATGCAGACAATAAGCCTATCAATCATACAGATATAGACGGAGCAGAAACCGGAAGCACAGAGCCCTCTCCGCAAAGTGGTGATGGAGGGGATAGTACACAAACCACAGATGCAGGAGCAAAAGAACCAAAGATTCATACTGTAGTGGCTGGAGATACTTTATCAGAAATTGCTCAAAAGTATGGAGTATCTACAGAGGAGTTAAGAAATGCTAATAACCTTGATCCTAAAAATGACAAGAAGTTACAAATAGGCACAAAATTAAAATTGCCAGAAGCACGAGGTATTATTTCTTCTGATGCACTTAATGAAGATAATATTAAAACTGCCGGGCCAAACGAAATGGCTCAGGGAAGAGCTGCCCACAGAGCATTAAGTGAGCATATTGAAAAAAGAGAGGATTCTAGATTTTGGAGGCCTAATAAGGCAGTAAATGCACCTGATGATAGGAGCCGTCCAGATATAGTTTATGAAAAAGGGGCGGTTGCAGGAGTTTGGGAATTAAAGCCAGGTATGGGGCCTTCTGCTGTTCTTGCTGCGAAAGAGGCAAAAGATTACGTTACTGCTTTAAATGAAGCTTATGGGACAGATAAATACAAAACTGGACAAAAAGGTGGAGCGCCAGCTCCTCTTCCCAATGGTATTATACTTACAGACCCAAAGACTAAACAATCATTTATGTTTATGATACCTGATGCAAATAACGGTGCTATACTATGGTATGCAAAAGATGGAAACAAAGATCCACAAACCCAACCTGTAGTAGCGCCTGAAACAGAAAGAAAGCATACACCTCAACTTGTACCTGAAAACAGATATTGGGCTGATCCTGATATTGATAAAAAAATGATATTAGTTAGTTTAGCTGCAATTGCTATTGTAGCTTATTATGTTGTTAGAAGTAGGATCATTCCTGTTCCTATACCTTAATAATATATTGAAGGCAGCGAAATAATTCTTTTTATTTTACTTGTATTTTTGTTAAAGATTAAGTGATTATTGTTAAATGAAGCTTGAAGAAAATTTTAGAATGGAGTTTGAGAAAAATTTGAAAGGAAGTAAATATACTTTTAAAGAACAGTGCATGAGCTTTATTAAAACAAATTTTGAGACTCCAAACAGAATTTTATTTGCAATTTTTTGTGCCAAAAAAGACCCCTTCACTATAGATTATAATACGACAGTCAAGGAAATTGATTACTTATTTGAAGATTCAAATAATTTCGGACTTCAGTTAAGGAATTCATTTTCATATATGCAACCTTCTTTTTTTAATAATGAAATTATGTTCAGGGATCCAGATGGTTTACCCACTGATGTTTATTATACCCCTCGTTACTATGATTATGTGAATAAGGTTAGGGATTTAAGTTACAACTGTGAGGATGAGTTTTGGAAAAAAGCGGACAACTGTGAATGGTATGAAGCAATCTCTGATTTCCCATGCTTTTTAGATATCGAAATTTCTATTTATGAATTAGAAAAATATAAAGAGATTGGAGATATAATTAATGTCAATGATTGGTTGAAATATCTGAGAGATTTACTTAAGCTCTTTTTCTCTGAATTTGTTTTTCTTGAAGAGTTCAGTACTAAAAAAATGGTTCGTTTTATGAAGCCTTTGAATGGTAGTGTTTACTTCGGATTTGAATACGATGAAGCTTTGCTCAAAAGAAAATATGAGAGAGGAGATTTGGGATTTCCGGAGTATTTTAATCTGATTTTGATTAATAATGACTTTAAAAAAGCCACAAAGAAGGATGAATATATCTACCGATTTCATGAAGATATTTTAAGTTTAGGAATATTAGGTAATCCTTTATTTTTTAATGAATGTATAGGTTTATCCCGATTTGCAGCATTAGATAGAACATATGAAAGAGGTAATCCTCAAAATAATAAATTAAAATACTTTAGAGAATATGTAAAAGTTAACGATAAAAAAATTCAAATTGTGCATCCAGAAGGTATTGGGGAGAAGATGAAAAAACATGCTTTTTTTTACATGGATCAGTTGAGCACTTCCTCTAAAAGTTATCTCAGTTTTTTGGAAGAAAACATTCTTAAGTCGTTACCGGGCTGGAGGACGTGAATCCGCTGGCGGGGGACTATCCGTTCTATACACCGTACCAGTATGCGGGTAACAAGCCGATAGTGGCCAATGACCTCAAGTCAAGGGGTGTTTTATAAAAACTTACCTCCTTATACAGGAATGGCTGTCCCTGTGACTGCATCCCCTGAAAGATTACTTGAGGTAGCACCTATAGGAAGCCGGGTAGCTATATCCACAGCTGGTGAAATAGATGACGAAGCTTGGAGAAACGAAAATGTTGTTAAGGTTGGACCGGATCAATATTCAGCTCACCCTTTCGGAATAGTTTCATTTCAACAATTGTTGGAGACAGCTGCTCCGCATAGTACAAAACCATATTTCTTAAAACAAGTAGAATTTTCAACATTTAAACGATGATTGGTAATATATATATTCTTGGTTTTCTAATTCTTTTTGGTTGTATTGGTAGGAAGCAAATGCACAAGGAATCAAGAAGTGAAGAGGTGTATATAAAAATTAAATCTCTTGTTCCTTCATCTTGGGAAGTAAGTAAACTTGATTCTGCAATTATCTTGAAGAGTAAAGATTCTGTATGGTTTGTTCCAGCTGTCAGTCCAATCAGATCAATGAATGAACCTGAAAATATATTGCAGGTGTTTATTGAAATTCAGTCAAAATGGTCAGACAAGAGAATGCTCGAAACACATCAATTAAATGATTCTCTTAGTAAAATATTAATAAGAGATTATGAAAGAATAATTGACTCTTTAAATATCAGGAAAATTGATCGAGATAATTTTAAAAAATATCCCATTGAGTATATTAAAAGATTAAATAAATGGGACAAGGAAAAGCAAGCATTAGTTGATAAGATAAAAAGGCTACCAGATATTAGTACAAAAGAATATAGTGTTTTTATTTCCGACAATCGTCCATCTTATGATGATCAAGTCTATCCAGAGGTTATAGCAATTGAAGAACAACAAATAATATCAAAAATAGCGAAGGACGTTTTTGGTCAGGATAGTTTTAAAATTGCTCATCCAAGATATTAAAATAAAACGAAAGCCCGGTGATCCGGGCTTTCGTTTATAGGGCAGCTACATTATTGTTAAAGAAATCCTTAAACTTCTTTTTTGTCAGCATACAATCAATCATACTATAGATGATTGATTTTTCTTTTTCATCGAGTTCGGAAAGCAGTCTTAATTGTTCGGAAGCTGTTTTGTCTTCTACTGTTACTTCTTTAGGTACGGATTTACCCATGTGAACAATCTGATCAATGGTAATACCGTAAAACTTGGCAAGCTTATCCAGAATCTCTACAGAAGCTTCTCTTTGTCCATTCTCAATTTTATTGTAATGAGAGATCCCCAAGCCTATTTCTGTAGCTAACTGTTTTTGTAAAACGCCTCTTTCTTCTCTTAATCGCTTGATATTGTTGGCTAAACTCATAGATGCATATTTTTAAGACAAGGCAAATATAGCCATATAGTATATTTTTAGCAAAAAATATCCACATAGTCATACTTATAGTTGCCAATTAGTACATTTTAATTTATCTTTGTGATGTACAAAACGGCAAAAAATAATTTCTATGAATAAGGATAAGGTCAAACAGGTAAAGCTCCAACTCCGCTGGCGGGGAAGTATCCCTACTATACGCCGTACCAGTATGCAGGTAATAAACCAATAAATTACAATGACCTGGACGGAGCAGAGGAAAATAAAGAAACTAAAACTCCTACTTGTTGGTGTTTTCACCAACAAGCTTCCAACATAGGGCTACACCCAGCACTACAGCTATGACAAGATGGGCAACATTCAGGGCCTGCAGCACATAGCTACCGGCGGAAACTTCACCAGAAGCTTTCAATATTCCCCTGAAAAGAATATATTAGAAGACATTACCATAGGGCAGACGGCCTATGGCTTTAACCTGAATTTTGTAATAGATTTCGTTATGAGGGGCAAAATAACAATAAATCAGCGTATTTGAGTAGAAAAAGCATAGCAGCGCTATGGTTTGATACGCAAATGCGAGCGAAGCGTCTGATTTGAAGTTATTTTGTCACGCAATAGAAAGTTCTATTACATATTTCAGGTTGTGACATGATGTAAACGGCAATATCATAAGAGAAGGAGAGTCCCGGCATTTTGCATGGGACTACGCAGACCGGCTGAAGTCCTTCCGCATACAGGCAGGTGAGGGAGAACCAAGTCTCAATGCCTTTTATCTGTATGACAGTGGCGGCAACCGCATAAAAAAGCTGGTGCAAAAGCAGGACGGTTCTTATAAAAGCACTACCTACATAGACGGGATATTTGAGCATACCAGGGAAAGCATCAGTGCCGCTGCCTATGCCATCCCGAACCTGGAGATAGGCCAGTGGACTATTGGTGTATATGACCAGGGTACAGCGATACCGGATTTGGAAATAGGCCAGTGGATAATAGGGCAGTACGGTGGCAGTACCACAGAGCAGAACACCCTGCACATCATGGACGACCAGAGCCGCATAGCCACCATACGCCTTGGCGATGCCATGGGTGACATCACCCCTGCTATTAAGTACAACCTCGAAGACCATCTGGGCAGCAGCAGTATACAATTAGATACAAATGGTACGTTGGTAAACAGTGAGGAGTATTACCCCTTTGGGGAAACTTCTTTTGGCAGCTATGGGAAAAAGCGGTACAGGTTCTGTGGGAAGGAAAAAGACGAGGAGAGCGGGCTGTACTACTATGGCATGAGGTATTATAATGCATGGACGTGCAGGTTTGTTAGTGTGGATCCGCTGGCGGGGAAAACGAAAAACTTCTCACCATATGCTTATGCCGACTGCAATCCGATAATGAAGAACGACCCTACCGGAGGGAAAGCTGAAAATGCCGGTGGTGGCGGTGGTGATGGTGGCGGAGGCGGAGAAAAAGCATCTGATGAGACAGGGGCTAGTCGGGAAGGCCGAGAAATAGTGAAAGTTAATGGAGTGAGTTACGAAACCTGGAAGGGTAAGGACGGCACTATTTATGCTCAGAAGGTTGAGGATGTTGAAACAGGTAAGGGGCACAGTAAAGTCCCTGTTAATAAAGTTGCTAATAAAGCAGAGCGTGAAGCTATTCAAAGTCATTGGGATTCAGAATTCTCCAAAGCTGAAAATACTGAAGTGGAGATTGATTGCGCTGAGTTGATTGAAGAAAATAGTTCTAAGTCAATATTAGATGTATTGGTAGATTCCGAGGAGGAGGCTTTAGGGGCTAAATTAGGTAATTCTACAAGCTTGGGAGGTGATGTAAAAGAAACTGTGGTTGAAGGTGTCAATAAAACTGCAGAATTTGTTTCTGAAGATTTAAAGGTAAAAGATGCAGATGCACCTTTGCTAGGGCTGGGAATTTATTTAGATAGAAAAGGGGATCAACTTAATAAGAAATATTCAAAGCCAATCAAGGAAGGTAAATATCCGAAAAAAGATGGGACAATGGGCGACGCCAATGATATGGCATCAAGAAAGCCTAAAAGACAGTCCCAAGCATATAGGAAAGCAGTGGCAGGGGATAAATTGGCAAAAGTTTTTAAAGCGTTAGGCCCAGTCATAGGAATTGCTCAAATAATGAGTGATTATAATTTATGGAGAAAAGGAGAAATGTCTGATGCTCGGTTTGTATTTAAATTGACTGTGTTTGCAGGTAGTCTTCATCCGGCAACCAAAGGGTTAAGTATGTTATTAGACATAATTGATTTTCTAATAGTTGATAATATGGATTTTATTCAAGATACCTTTGATGATGTAGTTAACTGGTGGAATAGTTGGTAATAATATATGAATAAGATTTTTGCAAAGCTTAAAGCTTATAACGAGTTTAGAGTATATATTGAATTAATAATTTTTATAATCTCTATAATTTTTATAAGGCTCTATATGATAGAGCTAATGACAATCAATTTAGTAGATGAATTTTGGTTTAAAGTTTTCAGAGGGTTGCTATATTTGACTTTTGTATCCATGGGGGTTTCCTATTTTTTTCAAAAGTATGATAGACTGTTTATTTTTTTTATGCGGTTTGCTTACATAATAGTTATCTTGGTAACAGCTATACTTGGCACTAATACATCATATGCATATGAACAACGTAATGTAAAAGCTGATGTGGTGGAAGTTGACAAAGATAAAGGAAGCAGACTAAATAATGTCGTTATTAATGTCTCCGGGAAAGAACTAGTTTGGAAAGATCATAAGGAAGTTCAAGAATGTGATTTAAATATAGGCGATGTAATGTTAGTTACTCTGGCTAAAGGCATTTTTGGAATTTGGTTTGTTAAGGATATTAATTGTTGAAAAATCTCCACCTCCCTCTTGTTGGTGTTTTTCCACTTGTTGGTGTTTTCACCAACAAGCTTCCAGCATAGGGCTACACCCGACACTACAGCTATGAACCGAAATGCAATTTCCCGAAGATGTGGAGCAGGAACGGAAAATACTCCTTCCTAGATATAACCGCTCGGGCGCATTGGAGCAAGTGGGGCTGAAGAATACAGAAGCTTCAGAAGAGCAGGTCTACGTGGAGCGCATTGCCTACAATGCCCGCGGACAGCGAACCCTGATAGCTTTTGGCAACGGCATGATGACACGCTACGCCTATGACGAGGACAACTTCCGCCTCAAAAGGCTGCGTACGGAAAGGTATGAGAAAAACGGCCTTGCCTATAACTACGCCAGCGGAACCGTGCGGCAGGACAATTTTTATGAATACGACCTTTCGGGAAATATCACCTCCATCATCAACCGTGCCCCCGGCAGCGGCGTAGGCGGCACGGACATACTGGAAAAAGACTATACATACGATGCCCTGTACCGGCTACTCTCCGCCACCGGAAGGGAAACAGCCACCACCGCTGCTGAGCCCTGGGACGATACGTACAGGAGCCATGACCCCACACTGACACGCGGATATACCCAACATTACAGCTATGACAAGATGGGCAACATTCAGGGCCTGCAGCACATAGTATAATACTACCCATCCATAGGACCACTACACTTCATTTCTAAGTTAATATTTTTTTTCTTTTTTTCCTTTCAATTGCATATTAGCAATGGAGGTTTAATCTGTCAAGGCTTCCGACCGGAGGGAGGAATTCACTTGGCCTTGACAGGTTAAATAACCATGCTACCTTTGCTATTGTAAGGAAAAACAGTATCTCATGCTGCTAAATAAACATCTGATGGCACCTGTCGCTCTATTCCCTGATGGTGTTTTTCATAATTGTAAAACTCAAAGAATATAGCAAGCCCTTGGTAAAGTTCCAAACCGTCTTTAGCAGGATGTAGGTATACATAGTCTTGCTTTACAGTTCGCCAGAGCCTTTCTATATAAATATTGTCAATGGCTCTTCCCTTGCCGTCCATGCTGATTTTAATTCTCATTTCTTGTAACAGGTTTACCCATTCTCCACAGGTAAACTGGCTGCCTTGGTCAGAGTTTATTATCTCTGGCTTCCCATACCTGCTTACTGCCTCTTTCAGCACCGATAGGCTCGACTGAGCGCTGAGTGTGTTTGATATTCCCCAGCCAACAACATATCTGCTATGGACATCGATAATGGCTGTCAAGTACATAAAACCTTTTTTCATCGGGATATATGTTATATCAATTTCCCAAACCTGATTTGTACGTTCAACATCCAGGTTTCTTAGTAAATAGGGATAAATATACTTAGCTTTGCCTAACTTGCTGAGGTTTTTTTTAGGGTAAATGGCCATAAGTCCCATAAGCCTCAATAGGCGGCGAACTCGCTTATGGTTTACTGTAAAACCAAGATCTCTCAGGTGGTCCTGCATTTGCAAAACACCATGTGTAGGCTTATGAAGGTACCGTTCATCTAAAACCCTCATTATTTTAAGGTTTTCTTCAGTTTCTCCAACAGGAGAGTAGTAAAACCTGCTACGGTTTATATTTAAAATCTCACATTGGGAGCGAATACTTAGCTTGTGATCAGTATCTACCATAGAACAAAGAGATTTTACTTCCCCAACTTTCCTAAGCTTTTTTTTAAAAAGTCATTCTCCAGTTCAAGCTTGCCAATTTTTGCATAAAGCTTTTCAGGATCAATAGAAGGCTCCTGATTTTGCTCTGAACTGTCTTTCTCAAAGACTGCTGAGGACCTTTCAAGAAACTCTTGCTTCCACTTACTGATCATATTAGGGTGAACCTCAAAACGACTTGCCAAATCTGCCAAGCTATCTCTTTCTTTTAAAGCTTCAACAGCAACTTGTGCTTTGAATGCGGCAGTAAACTTTCTTCTTTTTCCTTTCATATTTCACTAATTTAACGATTATAAATCAATTAAAGTAGTGGTCTGAAAATTGGGGAGTATTATATAGCTACCGGCGGAAACTTCACCAGAAGCTTTCAATATTCCCCTGAAAAGAATATATTAGAAGACATTACCATAGGGCAGACGGCCTATGGCTTTATACATGATGTAAACGGCAATATCATAAGAGAAGGAGAGTCCCGGCATTTTGCATGGGACTACGCAGACCGGCTGAAGTCCTTCCGCATACAGGCAGGTGAGGGAGAACCAAGTCTCAATGCCTTTTATCTGTATGACAGTGGCGGCAACCGCATAAAGAAGCTGGTGCAAAAGCAGGACGGTTCTTATAAAAGCACTACCTACATAGACGGGATATTTGAGCATACCAGGGAAAGCATCAGTGCCGCTGCCTATGCCATCCCGAACCTGGAGGTAGGCCAGTGGACTATTGGTGTATATGACCAGGGTACAGCGATACCGGATTTGGAAATAGGCCAGTGGATAATAGGGCAGTACGGTGGCAGTACCACAGAGCAGAACACCCTGCACATCATGGACGACCAGAGCCGCATAGCCACCATACGCCTTGGCGATGCCATGGGTGACATCACCCCTGCTATTAAGTACAACCTCGAAGACCATCTGGGCAGCAGCAGTATACAATTAGATACAAATGGTACGTTGGTAAACAGTGAGGAGTATTACCCCTTTGGGGAAACTTCTTTTGGCAGCTATGGGAAAAAGCGGTACAGGTTCTGTGGGAAGGAAAAAGACGAGGAGAGCGGGCTGTACTACTATGGCATGAGGTATTATAATGCATGGACGTGCAGGTTTGTTAGTGTGGATCCGCTGGCGGGGAAGTATCCCTACTATACGCCGTACCAGTATGCAGGTAACCAGCCCATAATTTTTACCGACCTTGATGGTTTGGAGCCTGATGGGAATAATAATGGGCAGGATGGTGGTTCTGATAATGAATCTTCTAAAAATGAAGTTGATGTTCAGCAAAAACAAAGAGGAAACGAAACAACCACAATAATTAATGGAGTGGAAACCAGGAGAGGTGATAATGGGATAGAAGTGTTTCATCCAGAAGGAGGGCATAAAGGGTTTTGGGAATCACTTAATGAGAGCAAGGTAGAAAAAGTAGAGAAACAAAAGGATAATATACAAAATTATTATGATGGCATTGAGGTAGTTGAAGAAGTTGAGGAAGATATAAGTGAAGATCTGACAGTGGAGGAAAGTGCTGTAGAAGAGGTAGATGTTAAAGTAGGTTCAAAAATTGGAAAAAATAATGAACAGGGTAAACAAGTTGGTGAAAATCAGAAAGTAGAAACAGAGAAAAGAGAGGATAAAATTGATAATACAAAGTATGCTCTTGACAGAGTGGGAGAAGGATTAGAATTAAGTAAGGATGCAGCTAAGAAGGCGAGAAATGATGTTGAGAAGGATCTTGGCAAAAAGAAGAATACTTTAGATAAACAGAAACAAAAAGCAAAAGTATCCCCTAAACTACAAAAGGCAATTAAGGTAATAGAGAATGCACTAAAGAAGATAAATAAGTTGCTAAAGGGGTTGCGGTTGGGTAGTTTGTTCGCTGATATTACCAGCACAGCTTTGTCTATTTTAAAAGCACTAAAAAACCCAACAGGTGAAAATATTTTTGATGCCATTTATGATACAATTGGTGTTGTTTTAAGTAATGTTTTTAAGTTCGGAGGTTGGGCAATTTCTTTGTTTTTTTCATCTTTCCAAGAAAGTGATACATATAAAGAAATTAGAAAAGAAGTGCTTGAATTTTAAACATGAAAAATCTTTTAAATTTTTTATATTATGTTTTTTATATCGTCTGTTGGGGGCATGACGGTATAGCTATGGTGATTTTGTCTGGTTGGCTTTATTTTATCTTGATAAACTTTGCATTATCAATATTTATAGATTATTTATTTTTAAGCATGTTTAACTTCTATGTTATTGTAGGTTTTGCTATTATCTTTTTTGCCTTTTGCATTTATTTTTACCGAGGCATTGAAAGAATGGATAGGATTATTAAAGAATATGATAAATTAAAAATTTCAAGATTAAAAATTCATTTGATTGGTTATGCAATAGCTTTTTTTCCTATAATAGCCTTTTTGTTAATATTGTATCTACATGTAAAAGTATAGATAAGTTGTTAAGCTGCCTTACAACGCAGCAATATTTTTTTGAAAGAAGTCTTTAAATTTTTTCTTTGTCAGGAACGTATCGATCATTTTGAAGACCATATTTTTTTCTTCGGGTTCCAGTTCATCCGATAATGAAAAATGACCCTACCGGAGGTAAAGCTGAAAACGCTGGTGGTGGCGGAGATGGTGGAGACGGCGGTGGTGGGGAAAAGGCATCTGATGGGACGGGAGCAAGTGATCGTGAGGGAAGAGATATTGTTAAGGTAAATAACGTCAGTTACGAAACCTGGAAAGGCAAGGACGGCGCCATTTATGCTCAGAAGGTTGAGGATGTTGAAACTGGTAAGGGGCACAGTAAAGTCCCTGTTAATAAAATTGCTAATAAAGCAGAGCGTGAAGCTATTCAAAGTCATTGGGACACTTCTGCACAAGAAAGTGAAAATATGGATACAGGGAATGATCCTTCAGACATTGCAGAGGATGTGGTTGATAATCCGATAGTAGAGGATGTTGTTATTGATGAGATTGAAATTCCTGAAGTTGCACCTACCAAGCCTGCTAATCCTAGCATTCAGTCAGGTTCTTCTGAAGAAGTGTCTCCGACACAAGCTGAAAAGACTGAAAAAGTTTCGGATAAAGTTAAAGATTATACTGACCCCGCAAGCGGTGTAACAGAATTGCTTGAAGATGCAGGTGAGTATCATAAAAAAAAGACCCAAAATGAAATAAAAAATAAAACCGAAAACGCACCTAAGGGGAAAAAATTTAATCCAAAGCAATTGTTAAAAGAATTAGATTCAATTGAAAAGTATCTAAAGCCATTGCGTAATATAAATAAGGCATTTGATGCAAAAACCATTATCGAAACGGTTATGGATTTGGTTACAGATTTTTCGCCTCGTAGTATTGTTAATGCTATTGTTGAGGCAGTAGGGATTATAGCAAGTGCGATTACAGGTTTTCTCAGTGGATTAGTAAATGTAGCATTAGAAGTGTTTAAACAGACTGACTTGTTTCAGAGTATGAAAAAACTCTTGGAAAATTTTATTGATAAAAAATTCTTTGCTCAATAAATAGATTTGCTATGAAGAAATGGTTTCAATTTAACAAATATATATTATACGCTACTTATAAAACAAACCCATTAATCGGTGATGGAACACGTTTAGGTACTGTTTTTGCCTTATTTATAGGGTTGTGGTTAATTAATGGTTTCTTATTATTTTCAATTATTTCAGGAAATAGCGTGGTTTTACTATGGTGTATTCTAATTGTCGGATTGTCTATATTGATAATTATGATTCACAACCTTTCATATGAGAATAATTGGAGGTCAGTAGAGGAACATTTTGACGCTATGGATATTCCAAGAAGTCGTTTAATTTTTCATGTAGTTTTATTTTATATAGGTTCTTTAATATTATTCATATCGTTACTTGAGATTAAACTTCAACTGCAAGGAAGGTCCTTATTTGTCGGGTAATGGTTATGGAACCCGCAGTAGCTCGGGTACACTCGCTTCGGCTTTGCCGAGTGAGGATCAGAAGTATGATAAAGGTAGCATAATCGGTACAGTTTCTAATTGCAGAAATAACCTGGTGGAGGCCTCTGGCCGGTATTGTAGTCCAGGAAGCATGTTTTTTCTCTACACCTCCTACTTGTTGGTGTTTTCACCAACAAGCTTCCAACATAGGGCTACACCCAGCACTACAGCTATGACAAGATGGGCAACATTCAGGGCCTGCAGCACATAGCTACCGGCGGAAACTTCACCAGAAGCTTTCAATATTCCCCTGAAAAGAATATATTAGAAGACATTACCATAGGGCAGACGGCCTATGGCTTTAACCTGAATTTTGTAATAGATTTCGTTATGAGGGGCAAAATAACAATAAATCAGCGTATTTGAGTAGAAAAAGCATAGCAGCGCTATGGTTTGATACGCAAATGCGAGCGAAGCGTCTGATTTGAAGTTATTTTGTCACGCAATAGAAAGTTCTATTACATATTTCAGGTTGTGACATGATGTAAACGGCAATATCATAAGAGAAGGAGAGTCCCGGCATTTTGCATGGGACTACGCAGACCGGCTGAAGTCCTTCCGCATACAGGCAGGTGAGGGAGAACCAAGTCTCAATGCCTTTTATCTGTATGACAGTGGCGGCAACCGCATAAAAAAGCTGGTGCAAAAGCAGGACGGTTCTTATAAAAGCACTACCTACATAGACGGGATATTTGAGCATACCAGGGAAAGCATCAGTGCCGCTGCCTATGCCATCCCGAACCTGGAGATAGGCCAGTGGACTATTGGTGTATATGACCAGGGTACAGCGATACCGGATTTGGAAATAGGCCAGTGGATAATAGGGCAGTACGGTGGCAGTACCACAGAGCAGAACACCCTGCACATCATGGACGACCAGAGCCGCATAGCCACCATACGCCTTGGCGATGCCATGGGTGACATCACCCCTGCTATTAAGTACAACCTCGAAGACCATCTGGGCAGCAGCAGTATACAATTAGATACAAATGGTACGTTGGTAAACAGTGAGGAGTATTATCCTTTCGGGGAGACTTCTTTCGGGAGCTATGGGAAAAAGCGGTACAGGTTCTGTGGGAAGGAAAAAGACGAGGAATCTGGGCTGTACTACTACGGCATGAGGTACTACAGTGCATGGACGTGTAGGTTTATTAATATAGATCCTTTAGCTGCAAAATTTCCTTTTTACACACCTTATCAGTATAGTGGGAATAACCCCATAACCTTTTATGATTTAGATGGACAGGAAACCTCTGATAATGATAATACAGGTACTCCTACAAATGGTCAGCAAGATCATGATGTGAATGAACATGGTGAGGCAATCCCAAAAACTGTCCGTATGATGCGGGGGAATTACGGAGAAGGAGAGAAAATAAAAGTAGCACCTACAAGCAAAGAGCCGGCTTCAACTAATTTAACTGAGATTGAACTATATCAATTTGCTCTTCTTCGATATTTAGAACCAGGTCAGCACCTTATTGGTGAAAATCAATATATAGATGAAACTTTTGAAACTGCAGAGTCAGAAGTTCAATACTTTTTTGGACATAATGTTCCCGCTTATTCTTCTTCGGAGGAAGGAACTAAAGTTGCCCATGAATCTACTCTTGCTGGTCTTTTAAGTTCAGATCCAATACAGAATCAACAGGCTGTTGAGCAAATTCAAAAGCAGAGAAATCTTTCATACTTTATTGATTATGGATCCGTTCTGGGCATGCTAATTGGTCCGATTAAAGGAAAAGCTGCAGCACCTAAAGTAGCAGCTTCTGCAGAACTTGCATTGAAAGAATATTTTTCAAAATTAAATGTCTGGAATTATATTAAATCCACTCAGCCTGTCTATAAAGGTACAGTTATCCCTAAATCATTTGAGCTTACTACTGCAAAAGGTTCTTCATTATGGGTTCATCCTAATGCTACTAAGCATATTGCGCAAGATGTTCATAGATCTGGAATATCTGGTTTGTCATCTTCTGTAAGATCTCAAATAAGTTTAAACAGTTTAAGAAGTGCGGTAAACCAATTAGAGACTCAAGGAGGAATAAAATTAGGAGAGATGCATAGGATAGGAAATTGGGAACTTAAATTTAGTGCTCCAAGACAAGCCGGTGATTTGCCAGTATTATACCATGCAAGACCAATTAGATAGAGTATGACTATGTTGAAGATTAAGGAAGTTTTAAATTTTGAGAGTGCTTATATTCAAAATATGGAGGATGAGTATATTCCTTTTAAGTTGGTTGGGAAAGATTTTGAATCTCAATTGGGAAAGATTTTGTATTGGAGTATTGCTTCAAAAGCAGGTTCATTAATTGAAATTGGCATTAATGAAATCACAGGTAGAATTGAAGATATTACCTGTACAACTTTAAGTAAAATTGATTATAAAGCTGATGGATTTGTTATAAAGAATCAATTGAAAGAAGGTTGTCAAACACCTATTGTTGATACGGCTATATGGAAGAAATCAAATGAAAACTATATTAGGGTTGAAGGAATTATATTATATAATTTATTTGAAAATAACTTTTCTTTAGATTTTTCTGGTGAAGTAGTCACGAAAGTTATCCGTTTATCGAACAACTTTTTTATCGGTTTTAACAATAAGTCTGAAATTGTTAACTTGAAGATATTAGATTTAAATGAAATGCAAGTTAAAAATTTTATTGAAATAATCCGCTCTTCGTGATGTTCCGTTAGGGCATCGCGAAGCATAGATAAAAAAAGGATTTATAATCCGGAATATAAAGAAGACAGGTGAGATTCTGTCTTTTTTGCATTATAACCCGGATGTGGATGGTCTTGTTAAAATAAACACTATCGTAAAATTTGGGGGTAATGCTTATGATGTCTATACCAGTATGGAAATTATGATTAAAATAGATGCTGCAATACAATCAGGAGATAATGATGCTTACAATGCTGCTGTCGGAGAAGGTGTTTTACAAGGATTGGTAATTGCAGCAGGAACCTATAATCCAATACTAGGCGGAGCGGTTTCTTTATCTATTTTTATGGTTCAGTATGAGTTGGCTAAGTTGCAACCAAAGCCTGCTACCTATATAGATAGATTAAGACGTGTTCAACTTATTGAGCCGAAAAGATAGTTATACCATGAAATATATTAGTTTATTTTTTTTGATAATCAGCTTTGTTCAAGGATGTGGTTCTGAAGGAGAAAAATCTTCAGAAGGTAAAAAAAATGATGTAAAAAGTAATCAATATGAAGAAAGACTTTCTGACTCTGTAGGTTTTTTTTATGAAGTTCAATATGCCCATTTTGAAAATGAAGAGGTAGAAAAAAAAGGAGCTACAAGTTTAAATCATTTTTTAGAAGAGGTTGAAAACTTTCCTTGGAAAGAACAACTAGAATTGGCTAAAAAATTTAAAAAGACCTCTCCGACATTGAATGTAGTAGACAGTCTATCTCAAACTGAATTAGGAATTTCCATTGTTGCAGAAAATGGCTATTGGCTTTTTTATGTTCCTGAAATTAACTCTGAAGAAACTTTTCTGCTCGAAGTATATTCGAAAGAAGACGTTATTGATGTGATTAACCTTTACTTTAATAGAGATAAACTTAGGTTGAAAGAAAGATTTAATTTTTGAAAAAACTAAATAAAGACAGGCTTCAAATAAAGACAGGCTTCAAACCTGTCTTATTTTTTATCCTGCGATCAGATTAGAAAGGCTGTCTTTCATTCTTTTATTAGCAATAGCCAGGTCAATCATTTTAAAGAGTGCTTTTTGTTCATCTTTTCCCAGCGTATCAATCATTTTTATTTTTTCCAGTAAAGGAAGGTTTACATCTTCAATGTCCTCAGCTGGCGCACGTGTTTCACGTGTGCCTTTTTTGTTTTATAACGCCGCAATATTTTTTTGAAAGAAGTCTTTGAATTTTTTCTTTGTCAGGAACGTATCGATCATTTTAAAGACCATGTTTTTTTCTTCGGGTTCCAGTTCCTGGATAAGCTTTACCTGCTCCATCAGGGTTTTATCTTCCACGGTAATTTCCTTTGGCACCGCCCCGTCAAAGTTAACGATCTGGTCAATGGTCATACCGAAATACTTTGCTACTTTATTTAATGCATCTACAGAAATGTCCCTTTGTCCGCTTTCTACTTTAGAGTAGTTAGAACGGTGCATATTTATAAGTTCGGCAATTTGCAGCTGTGTAAGGCCTTTTTCCTCCCTGATGCGCTTTATATTTTCCCCTATGCTCATGTTTTCTTGATTGTGAATACACAAATTTAGTCAAAAACGCTACTTATTTCCAATATTGTTCCGAATTGATAAATTATATGTTGTCGTTTTGGAACATATTTTATACTTTTGCTCAGTATCAAATCGGCACACAAAATTTTATGGCTAAAAACAGTAAAGAAGCATGAGAGATCCCCGCTACGACTACCGACAATTGGAAGAGCTTTTTCAGATAAGTTCACTCCTACTTGTTGGTGTTTTCACCAACAAGCTTCCAACATAGGGCTACACCCAGCACTACAGCTATGACAAGATGGGCAACATTCAGGGCCTGCAGCACATAGCTACCGGCGGAAACTTCACCAGAAGCTTTCAATATTCCCCTGAAAAGAATATATTAGAAGACATTACAATAGGGCAGACGGCCTATGGCTTTAACCTGAATTTTGTAATAGATTTCGTTATGAGGGGCAAAATAACAATAAATCAGCGTATTTGAGTAGAAAAAGCATAGCAGCGCTATGGTTTGATACGCAAATGCGAGCGAAGCGTCTGATTTGAAGTTATTTTGTCACGCAATAGAAAGTTCTATTACATATTTCAGGTTGTGACATGATGTAAACGGCAATATCATAAGAGAAGGAGAGTCCCGGCATTTTGCATGGGACTACGCAGACCGGCTGAAGTCCTTCCGCATACAGGCAGGTGAGGGAGAACCAAGTCTCAATGCCTTTTATCTGTATGACAGTGGCGGCAACCGCATAAAGAAGCTGGTGCAAAAGCAGGACGGTTCTTATAAAAGCACTACCTACATAGACGGGATATTTGAGCATACCAGGGAAAGCATCAGTGCCGCTGCCTATGCCATCCCGAACCTAGAGGTAGGCCAGTGGACTATTGGTGTATATGACCAGGGTACAGCGATACCGGATTTGGAAATAGGCCAGTGGATAATAGGGCAGTACGGTGGCAGTACCACAGAGCAGAACACCCTGCACATCATGGACGACCAGAGCCGCATAGCCACCATACGCCTTGGCGATGCCATGGGTGACATCACCCCTGCTATTAAGTACAACCTCGAAGACCATCTGGGCAGCAGCAGTATACAATTAGATACAAATGGTACGTTGGTAAACAGTGAGGAGTATTACCCCTTTGGGGAAACTTCTTTTGGCAGCTATGGGAAAAAGCGGTACAGGTTCTGTGGGAAGGAAAAAGACGAGGAGAGCGGGCTGTACTACTATGGCATGAGGTATTATAATGCATGGACGTGCAGGTTTGTTAGTGTGGATCCGCTGGCGGGGAAATTTCCACACCTAAGTCCGTACAATTATGCAGGTAATAAACCTATTACTCATAAAGATTTATATGGTTTGCAGGGAACGGGTGATGAACCTGTGGATAGCGGAAACGATAATATGCAGATTGATCCGGGAGATGAGAATTTTGGAAAGCACAAAGAAGGAGATTTAGTCCCTGAAAAAGAGTGGACAGATAAGGATGTAGGGAAAAGAATAAAAGTGAACGGAACGGAGTATGAAATTACAGGATTAAGAAAAGAGAACTATAAGTATTACAAAGATTCTGACGGGAATAAAAGATATACAAATAGACGAGCGGAAAGAGTCCCTATGTCAGAGATGGGAAAAATTCCTGGGGTTGACAAGAACCATCCTGATTTAGTTCCTATTGGAGGAAGAGCAAAAGAATTAGACTTTAAACCAGAATCAGCTTCAAGGAATGTACCTATTCTTAAAGAATATATTCCACCTCCACCGCCACCAGTAAAAGATCCAGATCCAATAGTAGGTCCAGATCCAATAGTAGATCCGCTAGACCCAGTAGAAGAACCGGTGGATCCGGGCCCTACTACAAGCAACCTTAATCTGGATGTTCCTTTTAAAGGTAATAGGGTTTCTATAAGAGATCCCAAAGCAGCAGAGCAAGTTTTAACTCCAATTCTTGAATCTCTTCTAGCTGATCCAAGAAATAATGTGACTTTAAGACCCAATACTAACTGGAGTCAGGGGCAGGATATTCCCGACCTTTGGGGCTTGATTGGAGATGCAGATACATCTGACGAATTAGTTCAAGGAAGAGGACATACAATAACAAAATGGTTTACAGATAGAGGTGTAGACCCTTCACAGATTAATATTGTTATTGATAAAGATAATTTTAATACAACAATAAATGTTACAGGAGTACTGCAAATGTTTAAGTAGCAAATTATAAGGATTTTCTATGAGCTTAAAAATTGTACTATTTTTATTTTTCTTCTTTTTGTTTAAGCAAGGCGTAGAGGCTCAGAGGGACACATTCTCTGAACATTATCCATTGTTAGTTAAAAAAAATAAGAAGTTTGGATATGTGAACAGAGAGAATATATTTATTATTCCTCCATCCTATGAACTAGCAGATTCATTCATCGGTGGATTGGCTCCCGTAAGAATGAAAGGTAAGTGGGGTTATATTGATGTGAATGGTAAAATAGTTATTGCTCCTCAATGGGATGATGCATTTGGTTTTGTTGAAGGAATTGCGGTAGTGTATAAGAATAAAAAGAGAATATACATTAACAAACAAGGGAAGGTTATTCTTCGAAAGAATAGATATGGTTACAATCCATGTTTTTCAGAAGGGTATGCTGTTGTAACTAATGGCAAGAAGTGGGGTTATGTTGATAGCACAGGGAAACAGGCTATAGGGTTTATATATGAAGAAGCGTATAGCTTTAGTGATGGATTAGCCAGAGTAAAACAACAAGGTAAGTGGAGTTATATTAATTACAGCGGGAAGGTTGTTTTAACTACCAACTTTGAGGAAGTATACGATTTTTCAGATGGTATGGCAGTTGTTTATTCCAATGGAAAAAAAGGGGTAATTGACAAGAAAGGAGAATTAGTAATTTCATTACATTATTCTGCTATCGGAGAATTTAAAACAGGTATAGCTTCTTATCAACTTGCTTCAAATGGCAAATGGGGGTATATAAATAAGGAAGGGGAAATTCTAACTGAACCTGCATTTACCCAAGCAAGAACCTTCTCTGAAGGTTTTGCAGCGGTAAAAATGAATGGTAAATGGGGGTATGTTAAATCCAACATCGACACCCTATCGTCATTAACTTTTGATGAGGCTTATCCCTTTTCAGATGAGAGGGCTTTTGTAAAGATAGGAAACAAATACGGTGTGATTGATAATGCTGGAAAAACTATTGCAGAACCAGTGTATGATGACTTTAATCTCAATGGTTTTAAAAATGGTGTAGCTATGGTATATATAGGAGGGACTGAGGAGGAATTTTTTACTGTTGATAACACCACTGTAAAAATGGGGTATATAGATAAAAATGGTAACTACATTTGGAAACCTTCAAATTAATTTAAACAATAACAAAGCCCCGCTGGCGGGGGGAACAATCAATTTTTCTCCTTATACGTATGCCAACTGTAATCCTGTAATGATGAATGATCCAACAGGAGGTAAAGCTGAAGGGACTGGTGATGGTGATCCTCCTGCTAATGATCCTCAAACCCATAATGTAGAAGAAGGGGACACTTTGTCTGGCCTTGCTGAGAAATATGGTACAACTGTTGATAATTTAAGAACGTTAAACCCACAAACTCAGAAAAGGAAACAAAGTGATCAAATAAATATAGGAGAAACATTAAGTATTTCAGGCGAGTCTCCAGGTTCTTCATTACCATCTTCAGAAAAGGCAAAAACAATACAATCTAAAGCATATGTAATTGGTGAAAAAGAGCCAGTCGATGTGGATTTGCCGACTCCTGAAGCTTTGAAGGAAGGTAACTGGGAGCATCACAGGCAAGAATGGTTGGCTAAGAATGCAAGGTCTATCAGTCTGTTTAATACTAAAGGAGGAACTGTAGGCTTAAGAGCGAGCCAGGAAATTTTTGCTGACTATGCTGGGCCTATGATGATACAGGCTTATGCTGCCGCACTATTTGAATTAGCCTTTGCTGCACCATATGTTTTACCGGCTTCGAGAGTTGGGCGTGTTGCTCCGAAAGTGAAAGTTCCTGCCCCTCTTCCTGCTAAGAGGATAAGTTTGAAGTCATTCAACAGTTTAGATGATCTGGGACAGTTATTCAAAAATAAGAACTTAACGAATGTATCGGATGATCTGGTTAGTAGTGGATGGAAAAAATTAGAGGGTGACTGGGGAACTCGAAGCGTCTTCGAAAAACAGATAGGGAATAAAAGATTTTATGCTCAATGGGAGACAAATGTTGTGCATTCAACCAACAATAAACCCGTAAGTTACTGGAAACTGACTTATGGTAAAATAAATGCAACTTCAAAAAATACAATCCGAGTATCACCTTATCCGAACTTTAAACCTTAATAAAAATGAAAAAAGAGATTTTGAAATTTCATTATGAAGAAATAGTTTACGTATTGATGATTCTGGGTACGAATTTGAATGAATATCCAGAAGAAGAACTAAAAAGTTTTGCAGAAGCAATCCATAGACTGGATACTCTTTCAAAGAGAGATTTTTTAAAAGAGTTAAAAGTTATTAATCCAAATATTGATACCAATGTCATATCAAATATTGTTGATTTGCAAAACACAATTTCTGAACTATATTCTGGGCAATGGTACAAAAAGTTGGCTAATAAAAGTGATGTAGTGAATAAAAGCTATGATTTATCAAGACAGTTGCTTAAGGATTTAAATGAAGAATATATAGAACCAATTAAGTATGCTAATGGAAATATGGATGTAAGCTGGTAAAGAAGCACGTTAGTAAGCAGAGAGGAATACACGCCCTTTCGGGGAGACTTCTTTCGGGAGCTATGGGAAAAAGCGGTACAGGTTCTGTGGGAAGGAAAAAGATGAGGAATCAGGGTTGTACTACTACGGAATGAGGTATTACAATGCCTGGACGTGCAGGTTTATTAATATAGATCCATTAGCTCCTAAATACGCAAACCTTACCCCGTACCAATATGCAGGTAACAGGCCTATAAATTTTGTCGATATAGACGGATTAGAAAGTGAAGGAAACAATCCTACACCACAAAGCGGTGAGGGTGGAGGTGGTGGAGGTGGTGAGCCAAATTCATCAGATAATATTGATGTAAACCCTGAGAACCTCCACGATATTGATCCGTTTGGTTCTGGGGAAGATGGATATATGTTAGATGAGGTGGAGATAATTGGTACAAAGGATCCTGATATTGGGCTTATTGAAGGTGCAGGTTTTACTAAGGCGGTTGAAAGTGGCAGTAAAGAATTGGCAAAGAGGCCAAATTTTTGGAGAGTGGTAGGTACTTTTTTTTCTCGGTTGGCAACAGTAGGAAATGCATTAATTGGTGCTGTTTCAATGCTCTTAAGAGGAGACACCGAGTCTTCTGCTCAAAAGGAAAAGATAAAAAGATATAAAATCGAAAGAATCTTATCTGATCCTGATGCAAACCCGGAAAAATTTTTAAAATATGAAGAAGAGCCAGATCCTTTAGCTCCAAGGGATAAGCAAAAAGATCCTAATAGAAGGTGGGTTACCTATACAAGAACAAATCCTGTTACTGGCCAAGTATATTCTGGAAGGACAAGCGGAACAACGGATCAAACCCCGGATGACATTGTTAAGAACAGGTACAGAGGCAAGGACGAGGCAAAATTAGAAGGATTCGACGATGCAGTGGTGGATAGATCTGCCGATGGAATTAAAGGCTATCTGGCTATCAGAGGAAGAGAACAACAATTAATAGACTTTCATGGAGGTGCTCAAAAAGATAGGGTAGAAACTGGAGGGTATTATGAGGGAGGAGGTACTTCTGCCAATAGTATTAGAGGAGTCAGCAGAAGAAACCTTTTGGGCAGAGTTTATCATCATTTTGCAAATGTTCACCCCAGGGCTGACGCATTTAAAAAACATCTAAAATTTCTTCCCTGAAAGCATCATTGAATATTGCCTTATACCTTTTTTTGGGTTTTGTTTCCTTAGGGCTTCTTGGAAAATTAATCATTAAAAAATAAAAATTGTACTTTTCTAATAACATATAACTTCGTTTCTTTTTGTTATCGCTCTTTAACTCGTCTGAAATTTCCAATTTTGATGTTTATAGAGGGCAGGGACTAGGATAAATTTATATTTTTTGAGGATTGGACGCACCTATCCCTTGTAACTTTAATACTTTGTTATCAGTCTAAGCCACTTGTTGTAGATGTGGTGAGTCTTGGACGGATTTTCTTTTGGCTATTCTGGCAGCATTGGCGGTCATAATTCCAAAGAAAATCCAGACTCTTTCCGTTTTTTCCTGCCTTGCCTTTATCTTTCTTAATCCATAGTGTTCTTTCTCAACACCAAAACTCCCCTCCATAACCGTGGCCCGTTTTGCCCCTATTGCTGATTGAAGTACAGATTCAGCCTTGCCGTGTTTTTTAGGGCCTTTTTTGGGGAAGCAGGTAAATATTTTATTTTCTGTAAGAAAGTTGCGGTTGGCATTGGTAGCGTATATTTTGTCCGCACCTAATTGATGGCACTCTTTAAATATTCCTTTGTGCTTTGTTACACAGGTTTTTAACCTTGTCCCTTCATTAAATGCATCAAAACTGATGTGGTCTATTATATTGATTCCGTCAACCTGCATCATGTGTACCTTGGCTCCAAATTCAACAGGCTTGGTTTCCTTTCCCCTTATTATCGGCCTAAGGTAAGGCTTTGACAAACTTACTATTCTGTTTTTTAGTTCTTTGGCAGGGTTGCTTAGTAAAAAAGTTTGTTGCTCAAGTATCTTTTTTGAAGTTGACAAGTAATTTGCTTGCAGAGGGTTTAATGTGATTGATGGGTATGTTTCCAGTAATTCATCTAACTGCTTAAGCCCTTTTTCTAATAAATAAACCAATGACTTTCTTCGCTTTAGCCCTTTGTTATAAGTCTTTCGCCTTATACGGTCATAACCCAACTGAAGCTTCTTCTGGACAAAGTATTTGCTCCTGGGCCGGGCTATCTTTAATACCTTGCAATACTTATATAGCTGCTTTTCAAAAACAAACTTACAGCACTCCCAAAGAAGTTTTACGTCAGTTGGAAAGCGAACGTAGCTTTCATAACATGTAGCATCCATCAAAAGTACATGGGTATTGCCCATATCCTTTTTCCAGGCATTGACCAGGGCTCCTTGTACTTTATCCATATCGGCATGATCTGCTATATAGGTTCTAATCCGACTTACAATAGTCTTGTCTTTAACAATCTCATTGTTAAGATTTTTACCGCAAAAGAATTGGAGGCTAAAGTCGGTATTGAACCTCTCAATCAGCTTTTCATCGCTTAGGTTTAAATAGGCCTTTAAAAACATCAGGGCAAACATTCCCTTGTTGCTAAACCATCGTGGCGCCCCTACAGGACTATTTTGAGTAGGCAAACATTCTTCCAGGTCATCCCAAGGAATCGTATCATATATCTTCCCTAAGTCAGTTCCCTTAAAAATATGCCACTTGTAAGAATATTGGTACGGGTCTTGAAAAATAGATATCTGCATTGTACTTTTAAGAGTTGTTTTTTTTCTGATAAATCAAAAATAACAAAAGAAAAACCCCGAAAAAAGCCTTTTTGGCCTATTTTCGGGGTTTCTTTTTATTTTTTGACCGGTTCAGAATACTAATAGACAATCAGTTAACAATTTTCCAGTATCCCCTCCTTAGATTTATGTTTTTGTAACAAGATCAGGGACACTTTATTTAAGATGTGGAAGTTTTGTGCTGTATATCCCTTTCTTCTTCTGGAACTATCTTCCCCAAAAACCACATCCAGGCTCCAGTGCAGCTTGTTTTCAATTGCCCAGTGGTTGCGTATTGTACCGTTAAGCCATTCAGCGGTCTTGTCATGGCTGCTTATATAATACCTCACCTGTTGCTCCTGCTTTCCTGTAAGCTTGTTATAGCGCTCTGACTCTAACCTTGCCACTGACTTTATGCCGCACCATTGATGTGCTGCATCTATGAACCTCAGGTCATTTATCAGTTTGCAGGTGCGGCTCTCCAACCTGCCATGTCCCGTGTCTATCTGTTTGTGCACATCTGCAATTACCTGTTTTTTAAAAGCCCTGTCTATTTGCTGGAATAGCTCTTTCTGGTTGTTCTTTACAGCAATTACATAATCACCGTTTTTCCGGATTATTTTTTCCGTAATATCTTTTTGGCAGCCCATGGCATCTATTGTCACTGTTGTGTTTTCAACAGTTATCATATCCAAAAGCTTGGGAATGGCTGTGATCTCGTTGCTTTTGTCTGGCACGGCCAATTGACCGAGGGTAAGCTGGTTAGCGGTGGCATAAGCCGATACCATGTGCAATGCATTGGCGCCCTTTCTGTTGTCATACGATCCACGGATCCGCTTCCCGTCAATATTGATTGTCTCGTTTTCGACTGGTCTGAACATGGTTGATGCCCACTCTACAAAACACTCGCCAAATTCATCCGGTACTATCTTTGCAAATACCCTTTCCAGGGTATCGTGCGAAGGGACACCGTTACGGTAAGGAAAAAATTTACGTAGCCATTCAATTTTTTCTTTGCCGAATGTAACAATCTCATGCCAGTCCCCCGCATTGCTGACAACGGCACTTACGCACAGAAACAGGATCTCCTGCAGCGGATATTTGAAATTGCCTTTGATGGTTCTTCTTGGTTCTGACACAGTGCCAAATATACGAACAAATGAATCGGAAACTGAATTTTTTAATTGAGTTCTCTATATAGAAAAAAGTCAAGCAAAAAATGTTAAAACACTGATTATCAATTAAAAAATTATTATATTTGTATCATCAGTGCCCCGTAAGGCACCCATATATTAAATAAACCCAATAAAGGTTATGAGACTTGCGGAACGCCCTGTAAGGCAGTTCCTTACACCCTGAAACTTAAATGCGTCAGCCTTGATGTTCACCCTCGAATGTTTGGTGGAATAAGTAAATATACAGGTTTATAAAAAATATGGGAAGAAAGAAAACATATGCTCCTATAGGTGGAGTCTTTAAGATAAAATTAGAAAATGATTATTTTATCTATGGTAGAATAATCACATCAGCATGGTGTGCTTTTTATGATTTTAAAACAAATAAGGAAATTGGAAATTTAGAATTTATTCTATCGAAACCCATTAAATATACCACTGCTGTTGATATTAAATCGATTGGTAGTATTTTTGAAATAATTGGAGAATTGCCTCTAGAAGATAAATTTCAAATATTACCATATAGAGCAAAACCAGACAAGTCCTTAAATCCGGATGGTACTTATAAGGAGATTTATATAATATTTGAAGCTGATGGCCGTATGCGTGTTACAGAAAACAAAGAAGAAGTAATAGGCATGGAAATGCCTATTGTTTGGAGCGAGGAGAATATTCAACAAATTTTGATAGATATGTATTCAGGCCGTACAAGTCCATTAAAAGAAAGATATACGATCCGTTAGTTTATTTAAGCCTATTAAGAAGGTCATTTATAGCCGCCCTCCATTCCGGATCTGGGATTGATCCATCACCTTCCCAAAGTTCCTGAAGTTCTGAACCGGATATTACTTTGTTTACTGCCTGAACAGCAAGTTTGTCTAAGCCATCAGGTTGGGATAAACTTGCTAAATTATCATGAATCTCCTTTGGAAAGTCAGAGGATGGTTTCCCCTTCAGGGCAGCAACAACTTCTGCAGCAGCTAAAGCAGAAGTTGCTTCATCAACCTCTATATAATCATCGTTTTCAATTACTTGTTGAAGAGTGTCCTGAACAAAGTCAATTGAGGGGCTTTCTAAGAATTCATTTACCCAATCTAAGGCACTATCGTTTCCGAAATTTTTTTCACTCCATGCTCCCATAGATTTACTGTTTTTATTTTAAGGCTCTTGTTCTTTAATTTAGTACGAATAAGCACTTTTAGTTTTAAAATCCCTGATATAGGCATTGATAACCTTCATGAGGGTATTTTTATCTTCATCGGGCATAGTGTCCACCTCTTTAAACTGCTTGAGCAGGGCAGTATCTTTAATGGTATTCGTCTCTTCGCTTCCCAGTAAATAATCAGTGGTGACCTCCAGGGCATCGGCAATATTTTTTAATACCACAGCCGAAGGGATCACCAGGTCTTTTTCATACTTGGAAATATTTTTTTGGTGTATTCCGGCCTTCTCACTAAGCTCTTGCTGTGAAAGCTTTTTCTTTGAACGTGTCAGTTTTATTTTCTCTCCAAGGGTCATAAATGCGATTTTTTAACGTATAAAACGCTTTTAAAGCGAATAATATACAAAAATACTCCTTTTTGTGGATAAAAAAAGACATAAAAGTCTTGCGTGTTAATACCTAAATGCTACCTTTGGAGCAAAAAGGTATAATTAAATTTTTTTTCCACATGAGCGAAAAATTTTCCTACCGCTACGACTACCGCCAATTGGAAGAGCTTTTTCAGATAAGTTCACCGGAGAAACTGTCCGGCCTGATGGACGAGCTGCTTTATGTGACCGTAGTCCATAGCGGAGAACATCACTTTAAGTTCGGGGAACTGTCGGACGTATTTTTTCATGTCATGCAGCTGAGGGACATCCTTTCAAACCTTAAACCTTTGAAATAACATGGAGATCAAAGAGCTTAAAGCGAGACTGGATATCATAGAAGTAGCCCGGCACTTAGGATTAACACTTGATAAGCATAAAAAAACCTGCTGCCCATTCCACAATGACAAAACACCCTCACTACAGTTCTCAAAAGAAAAACAGATCTGCACCTGCTTTTCATCTAACTGCACGACCGGGACCATGGACGTGATCAGCCTTACAGAGAAATACCTGAAAGTAAGTACACACGAAGCAATCAAATGGCTTAAAGAAAACCATCATATAGCCCCATCCAAACCCATGGCACAAGTAAAAACACCTGCACTTGACAAAATAGCACTGCTTACCAAAGTGTTCGGCTTTATGCAGAATGCGGTCACCAATAGCGAAAAAGCAAAAGCATACCTGCAGGGCAGAAACCTTGACTATGCAAAATCAGAAATCGGCTATAATACCGGCCAGTTCCATGTCAAAGAGAACAAATACCTTATAGGAACGGCAGAGAAATATGGTTTGCTCAAATCCCTTGGGGGCGGCAATTACAAAGCCTGGGCAAAAGACTGCCTGATCTTCCCCCTAAAAAATAAAGAAAACCTTTTCCACTTGTTGGTGTTTTCACCAACAAGCTTCCAGCATAGGGCTACACCCGACACTACAGCTATGAACCGAAATGCAATTTCCCGAAGACGTGGAGCAGGAACGGAAAATACTCCTTCCTAGATATAACCGCTCGGGCGCACTGGAGCAAGTGGGGCTGAAGAATACAGAAGCTTCAGAAGAGCAGGTCTACGTGGAGCGCATTGCCTACAATGCCCGCGGACAGCGAACCCTGATAGCTTTTGGCAACGGCATGATGACACGCTACGCCTATGACGAGGACAACTTCCGCCTCAAAAGGCTGCGTACGGAAAGGTATGAGAAAAACGGCCTTGCCTATAACTACGCCAGCGGAACCGTGCGGCAGGACAATTTTTATGAATACGACCTTTCGGGAAATATCACCTCCATCATCAACCGTGCCCCCGGCAGCGGCGTAGGCGGCACGGACATACTGGAAAAAGACTATACATACGATGCCCTGTACCGGCTACTCTCCGCCACCGGAAGGGAAACAGCCACCACCGCTGCTGAGCCCTGGGACGATACGTACAGGAGCCATGACCCCACACTGACACGCGGATATACCCAACATTACAGCTATGACAAGATGGGCAACATTCAGGGACTGCAGCACATAGCCACCGGCGGAAACTTTACAAGAAGTTTTACATACACAGAAAATAAGAATATATTAGAAGACATTACCATAGGGCAGACGGCTTATGGCTTTATACATGATGTAAACGGCAATATCATAAGAGAAGGAGAGTCCCGGCATTTTGCATGGGACTACGCAGACCGGCTGAAGTCCTTCCGCATACAGGCAGGTGAGGGAGAACCAAGTCTCAATGCCTTTTATCTGTATGACAGTGGCGGCAACCGCATAAAAAAGCTGGTGCAAAAGCAGGACGGTTCTTATAAAAGCACTACCTACATAGACGGGATATTTGAGCATAGCAGGGAAAGCAGTATGGCCACTGGAAATGCTATTCCCGATCTTGAAATAGGTATTTGGACTATAGGGGTCTATGATCAGGGCATTGCCATACCGGATTTGGAGATAGGGCAATGGATAATAGGACAATACGGTGGTACTGTTACGGAGCAGAACATACTGCACATCATGGACGACCAGAGCAGGATAGCCACCATACGCATAGGCGATGCCATGGGCGATACGAAGCCAGCGATAAAGTACAACCTGGAAGATCATTTGGGCAGCAGTTGTATACAAGTTGACAGCAATGGTACGTTAGTAAGCAGAGAGGAATACACGCCCTTTGGGGAAACTTCTTTCGGAAGCTTTGGCAAGAAGAGATATAGGTTCTGTGGGAAGGAAAAAGATGAAGAGAGCGGGCTGTACTACTATGGCATGAGGTACTACAATGCATGGACGTGCAGGTTCGTGAGTGTGGATCCGCTGGCGGGGGACTATCCGTTCTATACACCGTACCAGTATGCGGGTAACAAGCCGATAGTGGCCAATGACCTGGACGGACTGGAGGACGTGAACCAGGTGGAGAACAATCCTGATACTGGGAGTAATCCTCAAAATGAGAATAATACTGAGGGTGGTGATGATACTCCTATTCCTTATGCTTCAAGAGAAGCATTTGATGAATCAAACGAGTTAATTGAACATGGTTGGGATAATCTTAGTAATTACACAGATGAAGCTGTGCAAAGGGAGTTAAACAATTCTGATCCTAAAATAAGTCAAGAAGCAAAAGATATTTTAACTCAAAGAGCTCTTGACGCAGGAAGAACTTTTGCAAAAGAAGAAATTGAAGATTTAAAATCTTTGTTTACTGAGAATGCAGCAAAATCAAAAAAAGAAGGAAGAATGGATTGTATCACTATTCTAAATAAGGCAGTTAGGACGGTTTTAAACGATAATACCTTGAAGTTGCATAGTAATGGCAAAGATGGATACCTAATTGAAAAAGGGAAGAAAACAGACTCAAGAATTGATATTACCTATGGAAAATTAGGGGAATTAAATAAAGCAAGTAAACCAAAGACAATTGATTATTCTTTTAAAGGATCTGAGTTTACCTATAAGGGGCAAAAGCCATCAGAAACTTCTTTATCTATGACTAACGGTGATTTAGGGTATTCAATTTTTGGTTTGAGTATAAGTGGAGGGTGGCATTCCGTGACATTAATATTGGATACATCAGACCCGGATAATGTAAGATACTTCCTTTCAGACCAAAATCCTGTTTATCGTAATGAAAACCCTATTGGACATAGGTCGGGAACAGGGGGGTGGAGAGAGTTTTCTGCTTCTGAGCTTGATCAATGGCTATTGACTGAAACTCATATTTATAGCAGTTTATCTAAAAATAATCAAACAACTTTGTGGAGATTGAATAAATAAAATGAAAAACTTGCATTTAGTATTTATAGTACTTCTTTTTTTTTCATGTGAAATCTCTAACACTTCTGAGGAAATTGCAGATCAAAACTTAGTGGAAAAACATGAAGAAGAGATTGATCTTGAAGACGGAAAAACGAATAAGAGTTATTCTTTGCTAATGTCATTTAACGATAAATGGGAAAGTAGAAATTTAAAGGTTAAAGAGAATATTATTGAAGAAAACTTATGGAAAGAGAAATTTTGGGTGCATCTTAATAATACACAAAAAGTTGATACAGTTAATCTTTTTGTGTGTGAAAAGATATATTCAGTTGTTTTAATTGATTCATATAATAAAGAGTATATTATTAATGAATATGTGTTTAAACAGAAAGAGGATGCAGAAAAAATGTTAGATATATTTGGTGAGGGGGTAGATTTTAATTATCATTTCCATAAAGCTCCCCAAGATTTTTGGGTGTATGAGGATAGGATGTTTTATATATGGACAGGAGCTGAAAGTAGAAGGGGAGATTTAAATGAAATAAGTGATTTTATGCAGCAGAGCATAAAATAGCCAGATTGATAATATAGTTCCACTGCTGGCGCACGAGTTTCACGTGTGCCTTACAACGCAGCAATATTTTTTTGAAAGAAGTCTTTAAATTTTTTCTTTGTCAGGAACGTATCGATCATTTTAAAGACCATGTTTTTTTCTTCGGGTTCCAGTTCCAGGTTCTGTGGGAAGGAAAAAGACGAGGAATCAGGGTTGTACTACTACGGCATGAGGTACTACAATGCCTGGACGTGCAGGTTCGTAAGTGTGGATCCGCTGGCGGGGAAAACGAAAAACTTCTCACCATATGCTTATGCCGACTGCAATCCGATAATGAAAAATGACCCTACCGGAGGTAAAGCTGAAAACGCTGGTGGTGGCGGAGATGGTGGAGACGGCGGTGGTGGGGAAAAGGCATCTGATGGGACGGGAGCAAGTGATCGTGAGGGAAGAGATATTGTTAAGGTAAATAACGTCAGTTACGAAACCTGGAAAGGCAAGGACGGCGCCATTTATGCTCAGAAGGTTGAGGATGTTGAAACTGGTAAGGGGCACAGTAAAGTCCCTGTTAATAAAATTGCTAATAAAGCAGAGCGTGAAGCTATTCAAAGTCATTGGGACACTTCTGCACAAGAAAGTGAAAATATGGATACAGGGAATGATCCTATTGATATAGTGGAGAAAACAAAAGAGAATCCCGTAGTTGTAGAAACGGTATCTGAAGAGGTGGCAATACCAGAAAACGTTAGTTCAAATGAAGGGAATGATGCTGATAAAGAGGATACTGTATTAATGGATACCATCAGGGACAGCTTTAATAGTGAAAGCAATAAGGCTGTCCGAACAGTAATTAAGCATACTGATAAAGCTCTGGAAACAAAGCATAAATTAAATGAAAGAAAAATAGGTAAATTAGAGGCTAAAAAAGAAAGGTATAAGGATATCCAAAGGAAAAAAGGTATAAAACATGAAAAAGCAATAAGAAAAACCAATAGAAGCATCAAATCAATAGGTGCTCAGAATTCAGTTCTCAAAGAATTACGAAAAATAACTAAACCAATAAAAAAGTACCTTGATTATGCTAATGTTACAATTGAAGTAGCCAATGCTTTTGTAAAACAAACTGCAGAAGCTATAGCAAGTGCAATAATAGAAGTCTTTTTCTTTTTATTAAGCCAAGTAATGAAATTGGCAAATTTCTTTGTGGCTACTGCTATTGGACTTTTTCTTGATTGGTTTAAAACAACTGATACTTATAACGCTTTGAGGGAAACGTTTATTGATTTAATAAGGGGGTATGGGTATGAATGAAGTGCTACAATCGAAATATCAAACATTATTTGTTGTTCTAAACATATTTTTGATAACGTTTTTCGTAGGGGTCGCGGTTTTGGTGTCCATAAATCCCGAATTATTTTCTTTAGGTGTTTTAGTTGCAATAGTAGTCTTTTGTATACTTATCAGTATCGGACTGATTTTAAATGTAAAATTTGTAATAATAAAAAATGGCGAAATTAAGATTTACAGTTTAATAAAGAGATGGTCATCTAATCTCCAGAATGTAAAGATCAGAACTTATGATTTTTCAATAGATGATTCTTATATGCTTTTTAAGAAAATTAACTTAATTCTGATTAAAAGTCGAGAGTCGGTTACTATATCAGATATTCATTTTTCTAATCTAAGAGCAATTGAAGAGCTTATTCTTAAGCATTCTCATATGAGCAAGAAAGAAAAGGAAAGCTATAGGGAAAATTCTTTAAGTATAGATACGAAGCAAGCTAAAAGGATAATATTTTTTGGTATAGTAAATATTTGTTTTTTGGCTTTTTGTTCTACTTTGCTTGTTCTAAAATTTGAATTTGGAGTATTAATCGTTTTAATACAAACATTTATTTGGTCTTTATTGATTCTGTTAGCCCTTAAAACAATAAAATCCTTTAAAACCCTCCACCGGAAGAGATCCGGCTCGTGAGTGTAGATCCACTGGCGGGGAAGTATCCTTTTTATATCCATATATGGACAAAGTCATTATTTTGAGAAATAAACTTCGATGCAACATTGCTCTCCGCAGGTACAGATGCCCCCCGTACAGACTGGGAAAGCCTCACAGAAGCTGTTCTGGACAGTTTTACCTATGTTACAGGCATGAAATATGATGCCCTTAACAGGGTAACCCCTCCCTCTTGTTGGTGTTTTTCCACTTGTTGGTGTTTTCACCAACAAGCTTCCAGCATAGGGCTACACCCGACACTACAGCTATGAACCGAAATGCAATTTCCCGAAGATGTGGAGCAGGAACGGAAAATACTCCTTCCTAGATATAACCGCTCGGGCGCATTGGAGCAAGTGGGGCTGAAGAATACAGAAGCTTCAGAAGAGCAGGTCTACGTGGAGCGCATTGCCTACAATGCCCGCGGACAGCGAACCCTGATAGCTTTTGGCAACGGCATGATGACACGCTACGCCTATGACGAGGACAACTTCCGCCTCAAAAGGCTGCGTACGGAAAGGTATGAGAAAAACGGCCTTGCCTATAACTACGCCAGCGGAACCGTGCGGCAGGACAATTTTTATGAATACGACCTTTCGGGAAATATCACCTCCATCATCAACCGTGCCCCCGGCAGCGGCGTAGGCGGCACGGACATACTGGAAAAAGACTATACATACGATGCCCTGTACCGGCTACTCTCCGCCACCGGAAGGGAAACAGCCACCACCGCTGCTGAGCCCTGGGACGATACGTACAGGAGCCATGACCCCACACTGACACGCGGATATACCCAACATTACAGCTATGACAAGATGGGCAACATTCAGGGACTGCAGCACATAGCCACCGGCGGAAACTTTACAAGAAGTTTTACATACACAGAAAATAAGAATATATTAGAAGACATTACCATAGGGCAGACGGCTTATGGCTTTATACATGATGTAAACGGCAATATCATAAGAGAAGGAGAGTCCCGGCATTTTGCATGGGACTACGCAGACCGGCTGAAGTCCTTCCGCATACAGGCAGGTGAGGGAGAACCAAGTCTCAATGCCTTTTATCTGTATGACAGTGGGTCTTCTGCTCAAAAGGAAAAGATAAAAAGATATAAAATCGAAAGAATCTTATCTGATCCTGATGCAAACCCGGAAAAATTTTTAAAATATGAAGAAGAGCCAGATCCTTTAGCTCCAAGGGATAAGCAAAAAGATCCTAATAGAAGGTGGGTTACCTATACAAGAACAAATCCTGTTACTGGCCAAGTATATTCTGGAAGGACAAGCGGAACAACGGATCAAACCCCGGATGACATTGTTAAGAACAGGTACAGAGGCAAGGACGAGGCAAAATTAGAAGGATTCGACGATGCAGTGGTGGATAGATCTGCCGATGGAATTAAAGGCTATCTGGCTATCAGAGGAAGAGAACAACAATTAATAGACTTTCATGGAGGTGCTCAAAAAGATAGGGTAGAAACTGGAGGGTATTATGAGGGAGGAGGTACTTCTGCCAATAGTATTAGAGGAGTCAGCAGAAGAAACCTTTTGGGCAGAGTTTATCATCATTTTGCAAATGTTCACCCTCGAATGTTTGGTGGAATAAGTAAATATACAGGTTTATAAAAAATATGGGAAGAAAGAAAACATATGCTCCTATAGGTGGAGTCTTTAAGATAAAATTAGAAAATGATTATTTTATCTATGGTAGAATAATCACATCAGCATGGTGTGCTTTTTATGATTTTAAAACAAATAAGGAAATTGGAAATTTAGAATTTATTCTATCGAAACCCATTAAATATACCACTGCTGTTGATATTAAATCGATTGGTAGTATTTTTGAAATAATTGGAGAATTGCCTCTAGAAGATAAATTTCAAATATTACCATATAGAGCAAAACCAGACAAGTCCTTAAATCCGGATGGTACTTATAAGGAGATTTATGTAATATTTGAAGCTGATGGCCGTATGCGTGTTACAGAAAACAAAGAAGAAGTAATAGGCATGGAAATGCCTATTGTTTGGAGCGAGGAGAATATTCAACAAATTTTGATAGATATGTATTCAGGCCGTACAAGTCCATTAAAAGAAAGATATACGATCCGTTAGTTTATTTAAGCCTATTAAGAAGGTCATTTATAGCCGCCCTCCATTCCGGATCTGGGATTGATCCATCACCTTCCCAAAGTTCCTGAAGTTCTGAACCGGATATTACTTTGTTTACTGCCTGAACAGCAAGTTTGTCTAAGCCATCAGGTTGGGATAAACTTGCTAAATTATCATGAATCTCCTTTGGAAAGTCAGAGGATGGTTTCCCCTTCAGGGCAGCAACAACTTCTGCAGCAGCTAAAGCAGAAGTTGCTTCATCAACCTCTATATAATCATCGTTTTCAATTACTTGTTGAAGAGTGTCCTGAACAAAGTCAATTGAGGGGCTTTCTAAGAATTCATTTACCCAATCTAAGGCACTATCGTTTCCGAAATTTTTTTCACTCCATGCTCCCATAGATTTACTGTTTTTATTTTAAGGCTCTTGTTCTTTAATTTAGTACGAATAAGCACTTTTAGTTTTAAAATCCCTGATATAGGCATTGATAACCTTCATGAGGGTATTTTTATCTTCATCGGGCATAGTGTCTACCTCTTTAAACTGTCTGAGCAGGGCAGTATCTTTAATGGTATTAGTCTCTTCGCTTCCCAGTAAATAATCAGTAGTGACCTCCAAAGCGTCGGCAATATTTTTTAATACCACTGCCGAAGGGATCACCAAGTCTTTTTCGTACTTGGAAATATTTTTTTGGTGTATACCGGCCTTCTCACTAAGCTCTTGCTGTGAAAGCTTTTTCTTTGAACGAGTCAGTTTTATTTTCTCTCCAAGGGTCATAAATGCGATTTTTTAACGTATAAAACGCTTTTAAAGCGAATAATATACAAAAATACTCCTTTTTGTGGATAAAAAAAGGCATAAAAGTCTTGCGTGTTAATACCTAAATGCTGCCTTTGGAGCAAAAAGGTATAATTAAATTTTTTTCCACATGAGCGAAAAATTTTCCTACCACTATAACTACCGCCAATTAGAGGAGCTTTTCAAGATAAGTTCTCCGGAGCAGTTGTCCGGGCTGATGGATGAGCTGCTTTATGTGACCGTAGTCCATAGCGGAGAGCATCACTTTAAGTTCGGGGAGCTGTCGGACGTATTTTTTCATGTCATGCAGCTAAGGGACATCCTTTCAAACCTTAAACCTCTGAAATAATATGGAGATCAAAGAGCTTAAAGCGAGGCTGGATATCATAGAGGTAGCCCAAAACTTAGGCCTGAGCCTGGACAGGCAAAACAAAACCCGCTGCCCCTTCCATAATGACAAGACCCCTTCACTGCAGTTCAGTAAAGAAAAACAGATCTGCACCTGCTTTTCCTCTAACTGCACGGCCGGGACCATGGACGTGATCAGCCTTACAGAGAAATACCTGAAAGTAACTACACACGAAGCAATCAAATGGCTTAAAGAAAATCATCATATAGCCCCATCCAAACCAATGACACAGGTAAAAACACCTGCACTTGACAAAATAGCACTGCTTACCAAAGTGTTCGGCTTTATGTAGAATGCGGTCACCAATAGCGAAAAAGCAAAAGCATACCTGCAGGGCAGAAACCTTGACTATGCAAAATCAGAAATCGGCTATAATACCGGCCAGTTCCATGTCAAAGAGAACAAATACCTTATAGGAACGGCAGAGAAATATGGTTTGCTCAAATCCCTTGGGGGCGGCAATTACAAAGCCTGGGCAAAAGACTGCCTGATCTTCCCCCTAAAAAATAAAGAAAACCTTTTCCACTTGTTGGTGTTTTCACCAACAAGCTTCCAGCATAGGGCTACACCCGACACTACAGCTATGAACCGAAATGCAATTTCCCGAAGACGTGGAGCAGGAACGGAAAATACTCCTTCCTAGATATAACCGCTCGGGCGCACTGGAGCAAGTGGGGCTGAAGAATACAGAAGCTTCAGAAGAGCAGGTCTACGTGGAGCGCATTGCCTACAATGCCCGCGGACAGCGAACCCTGATAGCTTTTGGCAACGGCATGATGACACGCTACGCCTATGACGAGGACAACTTCCGCCTCAAAAGGCTGCGTACGGAAAGGTATGAGAAAAACGGCCTTGCCTATAACTACGCCAGCGGAACCGTGCGGCAGGACAATTTTTATGAATACGACCTTTCGGGAAATATCACCTCCATCATCAACCGTGCCCCCGGCAGCGGCGTAGGCGGCACGGACATACTGGAAAAAGACTATACATACGATGCCCTGTACCGGCTACTCTCCGCCACCGGAAGGGAAACAGCCACCACCGCTGCTGAGCCCTGGGACGATACGTACAGGAGCCATGACCCCACACTGACACGCGGATATACCCAACATTACAGCTATGACAAGATGGGCAACATTCAGGGACTGCAGCACATAGCCACCGGCGGAAACTTTACAAGAAGTTTTACATACACAGAAAATAAGAATATATTAGAAGACATTACCATAGGGCAGACGGCTTATGGCTTTATACATGATGTAAACGGCAATATCATAAGAGAAGGAGAGTCCCGGCATTTTGCATGGGACTACGCAGACCGGCTGAAGTCCTTCCGCATACAGGCAGGTGAGGGAGAACCAAGTCTCAATGCCTTTTATCTGTATGACAGTGGCGGCAACCGCATAAAAAAGCTGGTGCAAAAGCAGGACGGTTCTTATAAAAGCACTACCTACATAGACGGGATATTTGAGCATACCAGGGAAAGCATCAGTGCCGCTGCCTATGCCATCCCGAACCTGGAGGTAGGCCAGTGGACTATTGGTGTATATGACCAGGGTACAGCGATACCGGATTTGGAAATAGGCCAGTGGATAATAGGGCAGTACGGTGGCAGTACCACAGAGCAGAACACCCTGCACATCATGGACGACCAGAGCCGCATAGCCACCATACGCCTTGGCGATGCCATGGGTGACATCACCCCTGCTATTAAGTACAACCTCGAAGACCATCTGGGCAGCAGCAGTATACAATTAGATACAAATGGTACGTTGGTAAACAGTGAGGAGTATTATCCTTTCGGGGAGACTTCTTTCGGGAGCTATGGGAAAAAGCGGTACAGGTTCTGTGGGAAGGAAAAAGACGAGGAGAGCGGGCTGTACTACTATGGCATGAGGTATTATAATGCATGGACGTGCAGGTTTGTTAGTGTGGATCCGCTGGCGGGGAAAACGAAAAACTTCTCACCATATGCTTATGCCGACTGCAATCCGATAATGAAGAACGACCCTACCGGAGGGAAAGCTGAAAATGCCGGTGGTGGCGGTGGTGATGGTGGCGGAGGCGGAGAAAAAGCATCTGATGAGACAGGGGCTAGTCGGGAAGGCCGAGAAATAGTGAAAGTTAATGGAGTGAGTTACGAAACCTGGAAGGGTAAGGACGGCACTATCTACGCCCAGAAATCAAAAGATGCTAAATCGGGTAAAAAACATACCACTCGCCCTGCTGATAAGATAGCCAATAGGGCAGAACGTGAAGCAATCAAAGGCCATTGGGATACTTCTGCACAAGAAAGTGAAAATATGGATACAGGGAATGATCCTATTGATATAGTGGAGAAAACAAAAGAGAATCCCGTAGTTGTAGAAACGGTATCTGAAGAGGTGGCAATACCAGAAAACGTTAGTTCAAATGAAGGGAATGATGCTGATAAAGAGGATACTGTATTAATGGATACCATCAGGGACAGCTTTAATAGTGAAAGCAATAAGGCTGTCCGAGCAGTAATTAAGCATACTGATAAAGCTCTGGAAACAAAGCATAAATTAAATGAAAGAAAAATAGGTAAATTAGAGGCTAAAAAAGAAAGGTATAAGGATATCCAAAGGAAAAAAGGTATAAAACATGAAAAAGCAATAAGAAAAACCAATAGAAGCATCAAATCAATAGGTGCTCAGAATTCAGTTCTCAAAGAATTACGAAAAATAACTAAACCAATAAAAAAGTACCTTGATTATGCTAATGTTACAATTGAAGTAGCCAATGCTTTTGTAAAACAAACTGCAGAAGCTATAGCAAGTGCAATAATAGAAGTCTTTTTCTTTTTATTAAGCCAAGTAATGAAATTGGCAAATTTCTTTGTGGCTACTGCTATTGGACTTTTTCTTGATTGGTTTAAAACAACTGATACTTATAACGCTTTGAGGGAAACGTTTATTGATTTAATAAGGGGGTATGGGTATGAATGAAGTGCTACAATCGAAATATCAAACATTATTTGTTGTTCTAAACATATTTTTGATAACGTTTTTCGTAGGGGTCGCGGTTTTGGTGTCCATAAATCCCGAATTATTTTCTTTAGGTGTTTTAGTTGCAATAGTAGTCTTTTGTATACTTATCAGTATCGGACTGATTTTAAATGTAAAATTTGTAATAATAAAAAATGGCGAAATTAAGATTTACAGTTTAATAAAGAGATGGTCATCTAATCTCCAGAATGTAAAGATCAGAACTTATGATTTTTCAATAGATGATTCTTATATGCTTTTTAAGAAAATTAACTTAATTCTGATTAAAAGTCGAGAGTCGGTTACTATATCAGATATTCATTTTTCTAATCTAAGAGCAATTGAAGAGCTTATTCTTAAGCATTCTCATATGAGCAAGAAAGAAAAGGAAAGCTATAGGGAAAATTCTTTAAGTATAGATACGAAGCAAGCTAAAAGGATAATATTTTTTGGTATAGTAAATATTTGTTTTTTGGCTTTTTGTTCTACTTTGCTTGTTCTAAAATTTGAATTTGGAGTATTAATCGTTTTAATACAAACATTTATTTGGTCTTTATTGATTCTGTTAGCCCTTAAAACAATAAAATCCTTTAAAACCCTCCACCGGAAGAGATCCGGCTCGTGAGTGTAGATCCACTGGCGGGGAAGTATCCTTTTTATATCCATATATGGACAAAGTCATTATTTTGAGAAATAAACTTCGATGCAACATTGGTCTCCGCAGGTACAGATGCCCCCCGTACAGACTGGGAAAGCCTCACAGAAGCTGTTCTGGACAGTTTTGCCTATGTTACAGGCATGAAATATGATGCCCTGAACAGGGTAACCGAAATGCAATTTCCCGAAGACGTGGAGCAGGAACGGAAAATACTCCTTCCTAGATATAACCGCTCGGGCGCATTGGAGCAAGTGGGGCTGAAGAATACAGAAGCTTCAGAAGAGCAGGTCTACGTGGAGCGCATTGCCTACAATGCCCGCGGACAGCGAACCCTGATAGCTTTTGGCAACGGCATGATGACACGCTACGCCTATGACGAGGACAACTTCCGCCTCAAAAGGCTGCGTACGGAAAGGTATGAGAAAAACGGCCTTGCCTATAACTACGCCAGCGGAACCGTGCGGCAGGACAATTTTTATGAATACGACCTTTCGGGAAATATCACCTCCATCATCAACCGTGCCCCCGGCAGCGGCGTAGGCGGCACGGACATACTGGAAAAAGACTATACATACGATGCCCTGTACCGGCTACTCTCCGCCACCGGAAGGGAAACAGCCACCACCGCTGCTGAGCCCTGGGACGATACGTACAGGAGCCATGACCCCACACTGACACGCGGATATACCCAACATTACAGCTATGACAAGATGGGCAACATTCAGGGACTGCAGCACATAGCCACCGGCGGAAACTTTACAAGAAGTTTTACATACACAGAAAATAAGAATATATTAGAAGACATTACCATAGGGCAGACGGCTTATGGCTTTATACATGATGTAAACGGCAATATCATAAGAGAAGGAGAGTCCCGGCATTTTGCATGGGACTACGCAGACCGGCTGAAGTCCTTCCGCATACAGGCAGGTGAGGGAGAACCAAGTCTCAATGCCTTTTATCTGTATGACAGTGGCGGCAACCGCATAAAAAAGCTGGTGCAAAAGCAGGACGGTTCTTATAAAAGCACTACCTACATAGACGGGATATTTGAGCATACCAGGGAAAGCATCAGTGCCGCTGCCTATGCCATCCCGAACCTGGAGATAGGCCAGTGGACTATTGGTGTATATGACCAGGGTACAGCGATACCGGATTTGGAAATAGGCCAGTGGATAATAGGGCAGTACGGTGGCAGTACCACAGAGCAGAACACCCTGCACATCATGGACGACCAGAGCCGCATAGCCACCATACGCCTTGGCGATGCCATGGGTGACATCACCCCTGCTATTAAGTACAACCTCGAAGACCATCTGGGCAGCAGCAGTATACAATTAGATACAAATGGTACGTTGGTAAACAGGGAGGAGTATACGCCCTTTGGGGAGACTTCCTTCGGGAGCTATGGTAAAAAGCGCTACAGGTTCTGTGGGAAGGAAAAAGACGAGGAAAGTGGATTGTATGCAATGGGAGCCAGGATGTATTCTGCATGGACGTGCAGATTTACAAGTGTTGATAAAATGACTGGTAAGCATCCTAATAAAACTCCTTACCATTACGCAAGTAATAATCCGATAAATAGAATTGACCCTTCAGGTATGGAAGATGAACCTTCTGGAGGTGGAAGCGGAAATGATAATATTGCACAAGGAACGTATACCCATGAATCAGGGGAAGAGTATACTTATACAGGAGAAGAAGGAGTACCAGAAAAAACATTAAAGGAATTTGGGTGGTCAAAGAAAATTGATGTATCAAATGTATCGGACAAGTATGTAGCGCAAGCAGATAATACAAGGGTTGAAAAGCCTCAATTTAATCCTAAGGATATTAAACCTTCTAATGAAAATAAAGAGAGTCCTAAATTAAATTCTGCAGAGCAAGCTTTAAGAGATGAAACAGTTAAGGCTGCTACTGAAAAAGGCAGTCAACTTTTAGAAAAGAAAGCTGAAACTATTCAAAAGGATCTCCGCAAAGAAGGACTTGTTGGAAGTAGTAACGGTAAAAATTATCAAACTACATTAAAGAAAGACGGAACACCACGAGAGTTAGGGAATAAACATTTTAGAACAACTGGGCACATGCCTAATACTGCTACGACTAAAACTTTAAAACTTGTTGCAAAAGGATTGTCTGAGATTGGGAATATAATGGAACTTGTAAATATGGCTGAAGTGGTATTGGGCAAAGCAGAACCATATACCTTATTACCGCTTTCATTTGTAAATGATGAAATATTTACAAACATCGATCAAGCTTTATTGAGTGCAGCATTGTCCCAAGGGTATGAAGCCACTTTAAACTACAAGAATAATAATGAAAAGTTAATGAAAGATTTTTCAATGCTATATATGAATGAAGCAGACTTTAATTCATTAATGTCAGGAGAGATCACAGATCTAAGTCAAATAAAGAGTTTAGGAGATATGTCCCATGGTTTTGCTGCATTCGCACATAGGGGTAAGTCCTTAAGTGTATTAGCAGGATTTAAGTTTAAGTAATGATGATACAAAGATGTTTTATTTTCATTTCAATATTTTGGATTATCTCTTGTTCTGGCCAAAGCCATCAGAAGGATCTGTATTATGATCAGGGAATGAAGTATGTTAATTCTCAGAAATGGAAAGAGGCCGTAGAAGCTTTTACAAAAGCTGTAAATGCAGATTCTACCGATGCGGATGTTTATGATATGCGAGGATTTTCCTATAATAAACTTGGGGATTATGACCAAGCTATAAATGATTGGCAAAAAGCGTTAAACTTAGGGAAGTATGATGCTCCTATCCATATTAATATGGGTGATGCTTATTTCAGTTTGGGAGAATACCAAGATGCTAGAAATCTTTTTCTTATTGCTCGTAAAATTGATTCAACCAATCAAGTTGTAAATTTTGGTTTAGGAGTGTGTTACTCAAAATTAGGTAATTATAGTTCAGCAATTAAATATCTTTCATATGATATAGATTTAGATTCTACCGATGCAGAATCCTATTACGTAAGAGCTATTTCCTACCAAGAGATAAAGGAATATAAAAAGGCAATTGAAGATTATACAAAAGCAATAAAATTTGATTCTAACCAGTCTAAGTATTTTGTTGATAGAAGCGCAGCATTATTTTATTCAGGAGAATATCATAAAGCAATAGGAGATTGTTCTCATTCTATAAAAATTGACCCTTTAAACTTAGAAGCATTTTTTATTAGAGGATTAGCGTATAATGAAATTGGGGAAAAAGAGAAAGCTTGTCAGGATTTTTTGCATTTGGAAATAAATAACTTCTCAAAGGATATTAGTGAAGAATTAGAGGAGTGTAGGAAATAAATTAAAATACATAAAACCTAGGTTCTGTGGGAAGGAGAAAGACGAGGAGAGTGGACTGTACTATTATGGGATGCAATGTCGTTTAGTTAGTGATAATGGTCACAGTTTTTTATAGTTCATCGAGTGTGGTTTTTTTATTTTTTTAGGTCGATCTACTTTTCTGTCTGGCCTTACAACTTCTTTGGTTCTGGAGACAATATCATCAAATGCTTTAACGGCTTTTCGGTATTTTCTTTTAAGGAAAATTGGGATAAGCATGTCCATTAAGTTTGCTAAAGCATTTGTCTTATTAGGTTTTTGCCGGTATTTTCGCTTCTTTTTTCCTTTCTCTTCTTTCTGTTCCTCTTCCTTTTGTTCCTGTTCCTTTTGCTCCTCCTCATATTCAGCCAGGACTTTAGCTTCAATAGGATGGCAATATGCTGCACATAGTGTTAAAAGGAAAACTTTGGCATGAAAATCCTGACGTACAGCCTTTGCCGTTTTTCCAGAAAAAGATTCCAGATCAAGACGACTTTTCAGTAATTTATAGCACTCTTCCTCATTCCACCGATAATGATAAAGCCGCTTAAACTCCTCAATATCGTATTTTTTTAAATCTGTCAGGGAAGTACAAAGTATTTCTGTCTCACCTGTTTCAAGCTTTACTTTTATAAGCCTGCAGTCTATTTCTTGACTGATAATTTCCGGGTATTCACTCAGTTTACCATGGTCTTTTTTAGGGAGCCGAAACTTCACTATGCGTTCCTGTTCAGGGCTGGCCATCAGACTTTCAACTTCTTTCCACCATTCATTCTCAAGCCTTATGCAAAACTCTACCCCCTTGGCTTTAAGCAGAAAAAACAACCAAAAACAAGGATATCCCCTGTCCAGAAGGAGCAAATCGCCCTTTTCAACTTTTTTAAGGTGCTGTACAAGCAAATCTCTTTCGCTTGAAGCATAAGGTGCTATTTCTGCATCGAGAGTTATGTGATTAAGTACATCATAAAGCATAGAACCCATTGCCATAGAGCGAGGAGTGCTTGCTTTAGGCCCAAACATATATTCCCCAAATTCTTCTTTTACTGTGGGATGATTTGGAAGTTGAAGACGGGTGCCATCAACAGCAAGAGTACGCATGCCATGCCATGTGTAATAGGAGGCCTTTTTGTAGAAAAAATCCACACTTATTTCGTTCAACCTAACAAATGCCCATGGATTTAGCTTGGATCTGGACTGAGAAAGGGCGCTTTTAGTAACCTCGCGAATATTAAAATCGCTATTGGACATTGCTTTGTAAAATCTGTCAAGATCACGTTGCAATGCTGACTTAAAAGACATGATAAAAACAATTAACTTCCTGATATCCAGCTTTCTTTGTCTAGAGAATACCCTTTCACAGCCGTCTTTAACACGGCTAATGAACTCTTTACAGTTAATCTCATGGCTGATATGTTTGGTTAGTTCTTCTCTATAGTCAGGGTTTTTATTAGTCCCTATATACCCTCACAATTTACAAAAAAATATCTTACCAATACAACAAGAAAAGCTTAACTAAACGACATTGAATTGAATAAACTCTTTTGAAACTAAATATTTTTTAGATAATTTAATATATGGTATTAAAGGTTTGCAAATAATTTTATCATTGATAATCGTCGACCTGCTTTTTTAGATTATGAAAATATAAAGTACGTGTATCCTGTATTTTTGTATATACAATTGTTGTGTAGCATTTAAAGAAGTTTTACTTTAAACCCATATAAAACGTGAAAAAGACCATTTATTTATTTATTTTGGTAGTATTTGCATCGTGTGCAAAATTACCAATTCAAACGTTGACCTTGACAGATGCCATAATCAGTGAAGGAGAACGAATGCATGAGCTCAATCTAAGTCTACTGAACAAAATGTTTAATGACAAGCGAGAAAAAGTCGATAATTTTATAAAAAATGAATACACTCCTAAATATCTGAAAGAGTTCAAAACACGGATACCTAATGGTGTTAATTATGAAGAAGAATTTCCCAACATGATACAAAGTGTCGTTCCTGTAATTAGCTCTAGAAGAGATATGATGCAAAGTGCCCTAGAAAGTCAACGTATTAAGCTAATTGAAAAACTAAATTCCGACTACAAATTATTTAAGGAAGCCTCAACGGAATTAAGGAACTTGATAGAGTCAAATATAAAAGTAAATGAAGAGCGCCAAAAAGCATTTCAACATGCCAAAAATCTCACGCTGAGTAGGTTTGATTTAAACCAAATTGAAACTGAACTTGACGAGTTTATAATTAGATCAGGAGACATAACTGGAAATATTAACGAACTAAATAACTCTATCAACTCACTATTAAACAATTAATACAATGCCTATGAATTGGAACGAAATCGCCAATCAAGCTGGTCAATCGACAGATGATTATTTTAAAAGCCAAATGTCCAGTTTGACAAGACTTAATGATCAAGAAATTGAAGACATTATTAATGAGACTGGAATTAGTAAGCAAGATCTTGCTAATGTTTTAAAGGAAGTAAAAGATGCAACTAAGTCAAATGCTAACAAGGCTAATGCTATTAGAAATATAAGCAAAGGAATAGATGTATTGGTTGGGCTTGCTGGAAAACTGATTTAAAGCTGACCAATGAGTAGACTGCTCTCCTCTTTGGCTGGTAAAAATTACCCTTTCCTGGTCGTGCTCCACCTGGTCGAAGATTAGCGCTAGCGTATCTTTGACCTAAAACATTGTAAGCTTATAGTTTGTGTTATATTTTTCGGGCATTACTTTTAGTATAATACTCCCCAATTTTCATACCACTACTTTAATTGATTTATAATGGTTAAATTAGTGAAATATGAAAGGAAAAAGAAGAAAAAAATATTTAGAAATGAAGTGTAGTGGTCCTATGGATGGGTAGTATTATACTGTTATGTCGGAATACGCATTAGATAAAAACCGAAAATTAATCTTTTTTGACACCTTTTTTTGTGTTATTAGAAATAATGCTTTAATAGATTCTAATAAAGAGGTGAAATTTTGCTATGATGATATTAAAGCAATTAACTATCAGGATACTAAGGTGAATTGGGTTAAATCTACAATTAATTTTTTACCGATGACCTTTTTTGAAGCATATGGAAACCCTGTATCTGGGAAAGAAAAGACTTTTGAGATAACAATGAATAATGGCGAGAAAAGATTTATAAATATGGAAACTGCAAGTAAAACAGTCATTAGAGAACTTACAAAGGAATTTTCAATAAGAATAAGATGAAATTAAATATTTCTCTGGACCTTAGAAATACCTTTGTTATTAGCTTGTAATAGCACTCCCTTTAATTGTAATGAAATTAGAGATTCTGACTTATTGACAAACTATTATCGATACCATCAAATTAAATATGTTTCAATATTATCTATACTGGACAATATAGCCTCGACTGATTGACCGATACTACCTCTAACTATTCCCTGTTCTGGATCAATATGTCTTAAAAGTTTTAGCGCCGTTGCTTTATCAAAGTCCTTTATTTATCTTGATAGTTGGCTTAGAAGCCGTATAAGATAATGTATCTGGCATGATTAGAAAAGACCCCAAAGAAGAAGGGTAAATCTGACACGGTTAAGCATGCACCCATAAAAGGGCGTACCTATGGAGTAAGTCCTATATGGGAGGCTGGGCAATTGCTCAAAGTCCGATTATGGTCACGACTATTACATTGGAAAGGTTAAAGAGGAAAGGGTACGAATCTTTGCAGGAATATTACGAAAAAGTTTCTATATTACTTGACGAACCGCTGTATACGAGATCTCCCGATAGCTATCGGGATACAGTGGTGTGAGACCTGCCTGCCGGCAAAGGCAGGGGTGCACCGTGGGAGATACTCTCACGGCCGTCTACTATTAGCTGTAATGCGTCCAAGATTTCGTATAAAACCGTTAAATCCATGTATCCAATTATTGAAGTTTTGAAAAAACATTATGCTTTTTTAAATGATAATGACATACCGAATCTGCCAAGCAATACTCCTTATGGAAACTTAATCTTGAGTTGGGAAGAAATACAACAAAGATTTGATAACGTAAATGATTTGATAATTACGCTTTATGAAGATTTTGAAATTATAAATAATCGTGAAGATTACGACGTTAATGTTGCCATCAAATTGACTCATAAATATTACAAACAAAAATTCTTGACTGAGCAGATTATTTATTGGCTTAGGAGAACCGGTGACGAATTAATTTCTATGCTTTACATATTAGATTATCATAAAAAAAATCAAACTTATCCAGGTAGAATTAAAATTGAATCGATAGGAAATTTTATTAAATATGAACATTTTTTGCCAGAGTTGCGCAAACGTCATTTCAAGTTATTAAACTTATTAAATGAGATTTCGAATGCATATAAACATTCGTTCATCAACTCTGAAACTCATTTACATCGTGGATCGGAATTTCCTGTAGTCTTTGCATTATCACTAATCTATAATAACACCAAAAATGAACCTAAATTTTATAGTGTGAAACTCAGTGATGTTTTAAATGAATATACAATTTTTTTAGAAGATGTTAAAAAGCATTTATTAGTATAGCTGATAACTCTTATTTGATGGATTTTTGAAGATTACCAGATGGGAATCTTTTTTAAAGGAGGGAAAATAAAAAACCCTCCGTTTACCAGACGGAGAGCCCATTAACCATTTTATTAACCTATTTACCAACTAAACAGGAACCTAAAACCCTGAATATAATTGATCAATAAGACTTTTTATCCAATTCTGATTTCGCAGAACTTCGGAAATTTCATTTGTTGAACCTGTATATTAATACTCAAATACTATGCCATTTTCCGGCCTTGTCCTTGAGAAATATACATTCTTGCCATTTATTCATTTGACAAAAAGCTCCTTTCGAACTTCTCTGCAAAAATGGCATATTTTTTTTAGAATATCGAATATTTTCAACCTTTTTTGCGTCTTTTATTCTGTATTATAAGTAATTACAAGGTTTTTATATATTCTTGTTTTCTGAAAAACAGTCTGATTTTTAATGCAGTTTTGGTGTTTTTGTGTCGAAAAACTCTTATTGTGGTTTTTATTTAACCCTGTTCTTGGGTTTTTGTTGATGTTTTGCGGGAATTAAGTTGAAATTTAGGGGTGTGCTGAGGGTCGTTATAAGAAGTTTGCAGCAAAAACTTCCAGCGCAAACGATAGGCTGCTGTGTAATCAATAGTTTTCGGGAATTTTGACAGGTTCTTTCTTATGGCTAGTCACAAGTGTACAATTTTTGACCTCATGTTCGAAGTATTTAATACATCGTCTTTTGTAAGGTCGTGCATACCTTGCACACTTGCGACTTAGTTTTTGGTTTTACCGGTTAGCCATCTGCTCCGATATCAGCTTAATGCCTTCTTCAAAAGAGTTTGGATCATACCCAAGTTTGTTGATCGCTTTGTCAATCAAGAAACCTGTTTTCAAAGGTCTCGGTGCTCTTTGTTTGAATTTTGTCGAATCAGTTTTGGTAATTAAGCTTTTGTCCAAATTAAAGAACTCCGCAGTTTTAATCGCCATCTGGTATGGAGTGAGAACCTCTTTCCCGGAAATATTGTAAATACCTGTAGCGCCATTTTCCATGAGCAAATAGCATCCCATAGCCAGGTCTTCTGCTAAGGTAGGAGAGCGGAACTGGTCATCGACTACCTGAATAGGCTTTTTATCTTCCAAATTTTTCTTGACCCATAGGATAATATTGCTCCGGCTCATGTCGTGTGCAATGCCATATACCAAGACTGTTCTGGCTATCGCCCATTTAATTTTGCTTTGTTTGATTATTTTCTCAGCTCCTAGTTTAGTTTCTCCATAGTAGCTAAGCGGTTTTGGCGTAGCATCTTCATCATAAGGACCTTCTTGGCCATCAAAGATAAAGTCAGTGGAGAGGTGTATCAAAAAGCACTTGTTTTTTTCTGCTGCATCTACCATGTTTTGTACGGCCTGTACATTTTGCATCCAGCATGCTTCTCTGTCATCTTCACACTGATCCACATTGGTCATGGCAGCGGTATTTATAATCACCTCAGGTTTTAGTTTGGTAACTATCTCGTCTACTTGCTCATTGTCTGTGATGTCAAGTGAAACATACGTATAGCCTTTATCTTTATAAGGAAGGCGGTTGTCGCCTCTGCCTGTTGCTATCAAGTCATAGAGAGGGTCTTCCAGTAGGAGTTGTACTAGTTTTTGTCCCAGTAAGCCATTAGCGCCTGTTATAAGTACTCTTTTTTTCATATCGGAAGTTTTTTCAGAATAAAAAATTACAGTTTTTCGTAGTTGTATATCTTTTTAATTTTCTTCAAGGAGTATTTCTTTGTTTCGGTTGACATTTTTATGTCTTCGTGAGGCTTTCCCGCCATAGATGCAGGTTGTACGGCAATACTGTCCACAACTTCCATTCCCTTGATCACTTTGCCAAAAACAGTATATGATCCATTGAGGTGCACGCATTTTTTAGGGTTATGGACAATATAAAACTGAGAACCATTAGATTTCTTCTCAGGGTTTACATTGTCGCCTAACCTGGCAGCGGCCAGCGAACCTTTTTCGTGTACGATATGGGGATCTGTTTCAAGTGGTAGGGTATAACCTGGTCCCCCTTGGCCTTCATTTCCCGCTATGGTATCTTTAGAGTTTGGATCTCCTCCTTGAATCATGAAATTTTTGATAACCCTATGAAAGGTTGTACCGTTGTAAAACCCTTCCCTGCAAAGTTTTAAAAAGTTTTCTTTGTGGGCTGGTGTTTCATCATAAAGGATGACATGCATTTCGCCAAAATCAGTTTTAATGATGGCGATTTCTTCCTTTTTTCTCCAAGGCTGGCTATGTATTTCAGTTAATACTGAAAGTGAAAAGACTAACAATAATATAAACCTCATTGCTTTCATAGTGCTAATATCAAAATGACTAAAAACCTGTTTTTGGTCATTTTGTTATGACCTAACTCGTTTTATTTCTTCTAAAACCTTGCCTCCTCCCTTGCTTAGGATATCTTCTGCAAGTTTAAGACCCAATTGCTCAGGGTGTTCTGTTGATCCTGTCATAGATGTTTTGATCATTTCTTTTCCATCTAGGCTAATAACTCCACCGGAGATAGATAGTTGGTCATTGTTGATGGTGGCTAAACCAAAAACCGGTATGCTGCACCCGCCTTCTAATTTTTTTAAAAATGCCCTTTCTGCCAACAGACAAATTTCTGTGGTCTGGTGGTTTACTGCATTACGGATGGCCGCTCTTTTTTGCGGGTCTAGGTTCTTAGATGCTTCAACCGCAATACAGCCTTGGCCGACAGCAGGAGTAAACTCATCTGTAGCAAAGTTCTTGACGATATAAGACTCCATTCCCATCCGGTGTACACCTGCATAGGCAAGTATCATAGCTTGAAACTTGCCATCTTCAAGCTTTTTCATTCTTGTTTGAAGGTTTCCTCTTGCTTCGGTGGTTTTAGTATGTGGGTAATAGTACTTCAGCAGTGCATTTCTACGTGTCGAAGACGTCCCGATAAGCCAGTTTTCTGAAGAGTCGTCTATGTTAAAGTTCTTGTCAAGGCTCAGGAGTACATCATGGCAGCCTTCTCTTTCTGTAAAGGCTATTAGTTCCAGGTCTTTGCCCAGGTCAGTTTGCATGTCTTTGGCACTATGTACAGCTATATCTATTTCACCGCTGATAAGTTTGTCTTCTAGTTCTTCTGTAAACAAACCTTTGGTGCCAATTTCTGCAAATGATGTATGCAGGACTTTATCGCCTTTTGATTCAAGGGAAAAAATTTCTGTGGCAAAACCTGCTTGTTTTAAGCGGTCTTCAATATAGTAGGTTTGCCAAAGTGCTAATTTGCTTGCCCTGCTTCCGATTCTGATTAGTTCCTTCATTATTACTTATTTTGATTTTCTTCCAGGAATTCTATGATTTTTCCTGCTATATCTAATTTTGTTACTGTTTCAATACCTTGAAGGCCAGGAGAAGAGTTTACTTCTACGATAAGTGGCCCTCTTTCTGAAAGGAGCATGTCAACGCCAGCAATATTAAGCCCCATCACACTTGCAGCATTTAGGGCAGCCTCTTGTTCTTGGGGCGAAAGTTCTATTTGGTGACCCGCTCCGCCCCGGTGAAGGTTTGACCGGAACTCTCCTTCATGCCCTTGCCTTTTGATGGCGCCGACCACTTGCCCGTTGATGACAAAAGCACGAATGTCTTGGCCGGCAGATTCTTGAATAAACTCTTGGATAAGTATATCTGCTTTTAGACCATAAAAAGCTTCTATTACTGATTTTGCCGCCTTTTTTGATTCGGCTAATACAACACCAATGCCCTGCGTTCCTTCTAAAAGCTTAATGATCACAGGCGTGCCGCCCACATTGTTTATTAAACTGTCTATGTCTTTGGTTTGACTGGCAAAAGCTGTTTTGGGAACATTGATGCCAGCCAGGGAAAGTTCCTGTAGCGACCGCAGTTTGTCCCTTGACTTTACCAAAGCTTGTGCGTTGGTCGCGGAAAAAACATTCATGATCTCAAACTGTCTCACTATTGCAGCGCCATAAAAGGTCACAGAGGCTCCTATTCTAGGAATAATGGCATCGACACCTGTTATTTGCTCTCCTTTGTAGTACACTGTAGGGTTGTTGGCCTCTATGCCTACATAGCATTTTAAGTGGTCCAATACCCTAACTTCATGCCCCCGCTCTGCTGCAGCTTCCACCAGCCGTTTTGTGGAGTAAAGGTTGGGATTTCTTGATAAAACAGCAATATTCATTCTGATGGAAGTTTATTTTTGAGCTTTTTGTTTGTATGATAAATTGTATTTGGTAACATCTATTAAGAAATTACTTTTCAAGAACTTTCTTCCCAATAGAATAGGGTGCTTCATTGTAGACCTATTCGAAAGGGAGAACTCTGTTTCGTAAGTTTCGCCAAATAAGGTGATTTTTGTTCTTATAATAAAGCGCTTTTCAGCAAAGCCTGAAGAATTTTTTATTACCCTTACTGAAAAGCTTTGGGTGGTATATTCTTTATTAGGATCCTCAGGATTTATTTTGCCTAGTATAAAATGTAGTGTAACAGGATTGCTGCCTGTCGTCCAGTGTTTTTTACAGTGCAGCGAACAAGTCCAGGCGCCTGTGTCTACTTTTGCGCTAACATTGTACAGGTCGAGGTCGGGAAGATCTACTTTGTCACTTCGGCCAAGCAATTTTTTTTCTTTTGCCATAGTTAGTTCCCATGTAAAATAGAGGATACACTTAGGGAAACATCAAGAAATACGATTTTAGGACTGGCATTCCTTTCCAAATGAAAAGACGCTTCATTAAACTCTTTGTTCAATTTGTCAATTTTATGGTGGTCTAGAATTTTCGAAAAGTTGACAATGAAGTTTAAGTCCTCTTCTTTTAGTCTGAGAAAGTCTTCACTGGCATATTTGCAAACCAGAGATTCTCTGATAATGTTCAAGCTATATTGGAAAAATCCTTTTTGGCTGTCTTTGTTAAGCTTGTGGAAGCTCTCAGCCCTACTGATGAGTTCGGCAAAGTCCTTTTTATAGCAAGACCTCAACCAATTGCTTACTTGCCCTAGGTTATCTTCATTGAGGTCTGATAGCAGTTTGAGCGCTTCATTCAGGTTCCCATCGGCCAAATATGCGACCTGTTCGGCCTTGTTCTGCTCAATATTTAACTCATTGACCAAATGGGAAGAAATTTCCTGATCTGAGAAAGGAGGTATGCGAAATACCTGCGCTCTGGAAAGAATAGTAGGCAATATCTTCTCAAGATCACCTGATATAAGGAGAAATACGGTTTTTTCGGGCGGTTCTTCTAGAATTTTTAGAATGGCATTGGCAGCGGTTACGTTCATTTGCTCGGCCATCCACATGATCATTATTTTGTATTCTCCTTCATAAGCTTTTAGGGAGACTGTTTTAATGATATTTCTGGCTTCGTCGGCTGAAATATTTAGCTGTTTGTTTTCTGCGCCTATATGCTGCCCCCAGCCAGACAAGGTGTTGTATGGGTTTTCCAGTAAAAACTGCCGCCAGTCCTTCATAAAGGTGGTGCAGGTGGCATCTTTGGTAACTGTTTTTGTAGTATTTACCGGAAATATAAAGTGCAAGTCAGGGTGTATGAGCTTGTTGATTTTTAAGCAGGAGGGGCATTGTCCACAAGCGTCATGTTCAGTTTTGTTTTCGCAATTAATATAAGTGGCATAAGCCAATGCGAGTGCCAGGCTTGCACTGCCGTTTTGTCCGGCAAAAAGCTGTGCATGCGCAATATGGTTATTTTGTACAGAAGAAATCAGGGTCTTTTTAATCCCTGACATTCCGGGTATGCTAGAAAACAACAAAATTCTCTCCTTTTAGTGTGAGGTTCTAAAATACGGTAAATTTTAGTTTTGTGCCATACCTGACCGAGAGAATTTATTGCTCTGGGAAAGTATCTTTGTAAATATGTTCCAATATTTGGGCATCTGCTTGCTCAAATCCAATTTTCCTTCTTGACATGACTACTTCTGCCGTCTTTAAAGCTTTCTCTAATTGGTAAGGGACTGTCTTTTCATTGTCGCCCCATGAAAACGAAGGAATGAATTTAGGCAAGAAACCGCCGCCATAAATATTGGCAGACACACCTACAACGGTACCTGTATTGAACATGGTATTGATACCGGTTTTTGAGTGGTCTCCCATGACCAGGCCACAAAACTGCCTGCCGGTATTAACGAAACCTTGGGCAGCATAATTATACACTTGAACATTCCCGTAGTTATTCTTCATATTTGACGTGTTGGTGTCAGCGCCAAGGTTGCACCATTCGCCTATGACAGTGTTGCCAATAAAACCGTCGTGCGATTTATTGCTGTATCCAAAAATTACAGAATTGCTAACCTCGCCACCTACTTTTGAGCATGGGCCTATCGTGTTATCTCCTCGTAATTTTGCGCCCATATTTATAATGGCTTCATCGCAAAGGGCAAGGGGGCCTCTTATTATCGCACCTTCCAGCACTTGGGAATGGCGCCCGAGGTAGACAGGGCCGTTTTCTGCATTGATAATGGCTGCTTTTACCTGTACGCCATCTTCTACGAATACATTTTCAGGGTGGTATACTTTTGTATAAGGATCATGAATCTCCTGTGATTTCCTGCCAGCAGTTATCAATGTAAAGTCCGCCCTGATTTGAGCACCGTTATTGGAAAAGATATCCCAGGTATTTTTAATGACTGTTAGGGCTTCGTTATAGGGGATGGCTTGGTCATAAGCACTGCCGTTGTAAGCGATGATCGTATTTTCTTGCTGTAGCGCTTGTCCTGGTTTAAGCGATGAAATGGCTTGTAGTAAAGTTGGGGTGGGGCAGACAGCGCCATTGATACGTATGGCGTCCCCAGAAAAAGAGGGGTACTTTGGTTCAAGGTATTTTTCTGTACTATATCCAGCAGGGGCGGCTTTGTAATAATGCGCCCATTTGTCAGCAATGGTGAGTATCCCGACCCTGATATGTGAAACAGGGCGCGTAAACGTTAAAGGTAGAAGCGCGTTTTTTATAGCCGGGTCGTCGAAAAGAATATAGTTCATACCTTAAATAAAAAAAGAGTCTTTATAATAAGACTCTTTAGATTACGCTTTGTTGAGGTGTAATTATTTTTTGTACCTTCTGTTGAACTTCTCAACTCTACCAGCAGTGTCAACAAATAGCTTCTGACCTGTGTAAAAAGGGTGAGATGCAGAGCTAACTTCTATTTTAACAACAGGGTAAGTTTTTCCATCTTCCCACTCTACAGTTTCGTTAGACTTGATAGTGGAACGGGTAAGAAACTTAAAGTCGCTAGAAGTATCATGAAATACAACTTCTCTGTATTCTGGATGGATATCTTTTTTCATGCTTATTTTTACTTAAGGTTTTTCTCAAAAAGGACACAAAGGTACCTATAATATTAATTTTTAACAAATAATCTTTTGTTTTTTTAATTTGAGAACTATATATCTTATATTCGCTTACATTTTCTTAATAAAGAATGGTTTCAGACGCTAACTTAATATTAAATAAAAAGCAGGTTCTGCAGAAAATCAAGCGTATTGCTTTCGAAATATACGAGCAAAACGTTAATGAGCAGGAAGTGGTTCTTTGTGGTATTTACGACAGGGGATATTATTTTGCCAAAATGCTTGAAGATGCATTGCAAGAGGTATCTGACCTGAAGGTAAAACTGGTTAAGGTGCAACTGGACAAGCCTGATCCGGAGCAACATGAAGTGACATTTGATTGTGATCTTAAGTCATTGAAGCACAAATCTGTTGTTATTGTAGACGATGTCCTTAATACAGGCAAGACCCTTATTTACAGCCTTAGGCCTTTGTTGAATGTGGAAATTAAGAAAGTGCAGATAGCGGTGTTGGTAGACAGGAGCCACAAACTTTTTCCTGTATGGGCTGACTATGTTGGATATTCTTTGTCAACAACCATCAAAGAGCATGTGGAAGTGGTGCTTGACGAAGAGAATTTTGGTGTGTATTTACGTTAATTTTTTGCTATGAAAATCGGTTTGTTTTTTGGCTCATTTAATCCTATACATATTGGTCATTTAATAATTGCCAATGTAATGGCTAAAAATACAGACCTTGACAAGGTTTGGTTTATTGTGTCGCCACACAACCCCTTAAAATCCAGTAAAAGCTTAATCCATGAGTTCGATAGGTATGAAATGGTACGACTGGCTATTCATGACAATCTGGACCTGGAGGTCTCGGACATTGAGTTCCAATTGCCGCGCCCAAGCTATACGGTAGATACGCTTACTTATATTCAGGAAAAGTACCCCGAGCATGAGTTTGCTTTAATAATAGGGGAGGACAACCTGGTTCAGTTTCCAAGATGGAAAAACCATGATAAAATTCTTGAGTACTTTAAATTATATGTTTACCCTCGTCCGCGGTGCTCAGAATCCGAGTTGAAATCGCACCCTTCTGTAAAAATGTATGAAGCTCCTATGATGGATGTTTCGGCAACATATATCAGGAATACGATTAAAGACGGAAACTCTGTAAGGTATTTGATCCCTACAGAAGTAGAAGAGTACATTCATCGAAATAAACTGTATTCATAAAAAAAAGCGCTTGAATAAAGCGCTTTTTTATGACTTTGGAATGTCGACTTGTTAAACAGTCATGATCTCTTCTTCTTTTTTAGCCAAAGCTTTGTCAATTTTAGCTATAAATTCATTGGTCAATGTTTGGACATTTTCCTCAGCTTTCTTGATATCATCTTCAGCAGCACCTTCCTTTAGTAGTTTTCTCAGTTCATCGTTAGTTTCTTTACGAATATTCCTAACCCTGATTTTTCCATTTTCCCCTTCCGCTTTCGTCTGCTTTACCAGCATTTTTCTTCTTTCTTCTGTAAGTGGCGGTACGTTTAACCTTATTACTTCACCATCATTTTGAGGGTTAAGCCCCAGGTCGCTTTCTCTGATTGCTTTTTCTATATTTGGAATAACCTTTTTTTCCCAAGGTTTAATAACAAGTGTTCTGGCATCAGGAGTAGTAATGGAAGACATATTGGCGATTGGGGTCATGGTTCCATAATAGTCAACCAGCAAACCGTCAAGCATGGAAGGCATTGCTTTTCCGGCTCTTATTTTGGAAAGATCTGATTCTGTATGTGTTAGCGCCTTCTCCATAGACTCTCTTGCATCATCTAAAAAAATCTGTATTTCTTCCATGATTAATTGCGAATTTATATGTTAAAAGTTTTTTATTCCATTGAAACAAGGGTACCAACATCCTGCCCTTCCATTAATCGGGTTAGGTTGCCCGGTATGTTCATGTCAAATACAATTATAGGAAGTTCATTTTCTTTACACAAGGTAAATGCTGTCATATCCATAATTTCTAGCCCCATTTGGTATACTTCCCTGAAAGAAATATTGGCATAGCGTTTTGCCGAAGGGTCTTTCTCTGGATCTGCCGTGTATATGCCATCTACCCTTGTGCCTTTAAGAACTACATCTGCTTCAATTTCGATTGCTCTTAAACTAGCTGCAGAGTCAGTCGTAAAGTATGGGTTCCCTGTACCTGCACCAAAAATTACTATTCTACCTTTTTCTAAATGCCTGATTGCCCTTCTCCTTATAAAAGGTTCGCACACTTGTTCAAGTTTTATACCTGACATTAGCCTGGTAAAAAGCCCTTCTGCCTCTAATGCACTTTGGAGCGCCATTCCGTTTATTACAGTGGCCAACATGCCCATGTAATCGCCTTGCACCCTGTCTATACCAGTGGCCGCAGCTTGTATTCCTCTGAATATATTACCACCTCCTATTACTATGGCAAGTTCTACTCCTTTTTCATGTACTGCACGTATTTCCTTGGCATACATGGCAAGTCTTTCTGGGTCTATGCCATATGATTTGTCGCCCATTAGGGCCTCTCCACTAAGTTTTAAAAGAATTCTTTTGTATTTCATAAAGCTGAATTTTCAGGCTAAAAGCTGCGTTAATTTAAAAATTAGGAATAAAAGGTGGTAAATACATTTACCCATATTTTAGCAGACAAATATAATAAATGCATCTGAGTTTATGAGATTTTTTTTAAAATTGGAAAAGTACCTTGTTTTTTTCAACGCTTTCACCTTTGGTTACATTTATTGATTTTATGACACCATCGCTTGGCGATTTAATAATGTTTTCCATTTTCATGGCCTCTAGCACTATTACAGGGTCTCCTTTTTTTACTTCCGATTGTTCATTTACCAGAATGTCCAAAATAAGTCCAGGCATGGGTGCTTTCACTTCATTAACTACATTTGATATAGCCTTGTTTAAACCCATTTTTTCTAAAAGTTCATCTAACTCATCTTTGACATTTAGTTCATAAATTGAATTATTGATTTTTAGGGTCAGCCTTTTGGTTGGTTTGTCATAGCTAACTACCTCTGTATTATAGCTTTTTCCACTCCATATGATATGGTAAGTATTGGGGCCTGTTTGCCGTATATCTGGTTGAAAAGGAGTGTCGTTCAGATATATTGTTTCCCCTTCTTTTCTAAACCTTATTGAGGTTTTATTATTTATGTCTATTTTTAACATGAGAAAAAAAAATTTTCGTTCTAATATACCTAAATAATAATAAAAATAAACCCTATATGTTGTTGCGATCCCGTTCTGTTGTCATAGCCTTATTTTTTTTAGGCGGCCTTTTTTCATGTAAGAAAAGTGCTATACAGTCTGTGTCAGGTTCATCAGAGACTGTTTATGTAAAACCTGATACTACAGCTCCCGTTCAGGAAGTATACAATGAGTCAGCAACACGTAAGCATGACTTGCTGCACACCAGACTTGAAGTAAAGTTTGACTGGGAGAAGCAATATCTGCATGGCGAGGCTGATTTGTCCATTAGGCCTTATTTTTATCCGCAAGAAACACTAGAACTAGATGCGAAAGGTTTTGATATTCATGAGATCAGTTTGACTGGACTTAAGGGAAATGTTGTGCCGGACTATAAGTATGATGGAGCCAAATTGCTTATAGACTTAGATACCATTTATTCAAGGACTGATACTTTTTCTGTATATGTAAACTATACGGCAAAGCCTGAAGAATATGAGCAGGGGGGGAGTAAAGCAATAACTTCAGATAAAGGGTTGTATTTTATCAATCCATTGGGTGAGGTGGAAAACAAACCTAAGCAGATTTGGACACAGGGAGAGACAGAGGCCAGCTCTAAATGGTTTCCTACCATCGATAAGCCTAATGAAAGGTGTACACAGGAAATTTACATAACTGCGGATACCAGTTATTCTATTCTTTCCAATGGAGACTTTATTTACTCCATTAACAATGGGGATGGAACCAAGACAGACTATTGGAAAATGGACCAACCTCATGCCCCATATCTTTTTATGATGGCTATCGGCGAGTATGCGGTTGTTAAAGACTCTGTAGGAGACCTTGAGCTTTCTTATTATGTAGAGCCAAAATATGAACCTTATGCAAAAGATATTTTTGGCAATACACCAGAAATGATCCGTTTCTTTTCCGAAAAATTGCAATACCCTTTCCCTTGGTCCAAATATGCCCAAGTTGTAGTGCGTGATTTTGTCTCTGGAGCCATGGAAAACACGACAGCCTCTATTTTCATGGAGGATTTGCAGTCTGACGACAGAGAGTTGCTAGATGAATCATGGGACGGAATTATTGCCCACGAACTTTTCCATCAGTGGTTTGGCAATTTGGTTACTTGTGAGTCTTGGTCGAACCTTACTTTAAATGAAGCTTTTGCAAACTATTCAGAATATCTATGGACTGAATATAAATTAGGCAAGGATGAAGCAGACCATTTAGGTGTGAACGAATGGGAAGAATATTTGTCCGAAGCTAAAACTAAACAAGAGCCCCTGATCAGGTTCCACTACCATGATAAGGAAGACATGTTTGACAGGCATTCCTATAATAAAGGAGGCCGGGTACTGCACTATCTTCGCTATATCACCGGCGATGATGCATTCTTTCAAGCTTTACATGTTTATTTGACCGAGAATGCTTTTTCCCCAGTAGAGGTACATCACCTGAGACTTGCATTTGAGGAAGTTACAGGCCAAGATATGAACTGGTTTTTCAATCAGTGGTTCCTATCGCCAGGTCACGCAAACCTTAAGGTAGAGCACACCTATAGTGACGGAAACTTAGTAATTAAGGTTAAGCAGAAACAAGAAGAAGAAGGAACACCTATATACCGTTTACCAATGGACGTAGATATTTGGGCAGGAGGGGAGAAGGCACAGCATAGAATAGTTGTGGAGGGTAAAGAAAGTGTTTTTACATTCCCTATGGACAACAAACCGACCAATGTTGTAGTGGATCCATACTCTGTAGTTCCAGCTGTCATTACCCATAAAAAGTCAGAAGAAGAACTGGTCGCACAATTTTCAAACTATGAAAACTTCCTTCCGAAGGACAAAGCCTTAGAAGGCATTTTTTCTGCAGCCACCTCTAAGACCTTTGACCGGCCTGAAATAAAAAAGCTTTTGATGGCTTCATTAGAAGACGATTTCTGGGCTGTTCGTATGGCTGGACTAGAACAGTTTAGCTCCCATTATGTGTCAGGTCTTGATAAATATATTCCATTAATAGAAAAAATGGCACTTGATGACGAAAAGCCACAGGTTAGGTCAAGGGCGATTGGTTTGTTGGAGTCATATGCGCCGGATAAGTTTAGGCACGTTTTTAAAAAAGGACTTGACGCTAAACCTTATTCTGTGGTTGCCGCTTCTTTAAAAGGTGCTTTAAAGCTTAACATGAAGGATGTAGATATTGATCAGTTTGTAGATATGGACAATATTTATGTGATAATGAACCTGGCAGACTACTTTATTTATAAGAAAGACAAAGGGCGTTATGAATGGTTTAGTGAAAAGCTGACGAATAGCAGGTCAAGGTACCAGTATCCGTTGGTGCAGATGTTCGGAAACTATGTGCTTATGCTAGGAAAGGAAGAAGAGAAAGAAGATGCGCGCAAAGTATTGCAGAAGATTGCAGAAGATAATCCATTTGATGAAATAAAAATGCTGGCTCAATATTATGCTAATACCTTGTAAAACAGAAGTGAGAAGTATATTGAATAAATGAAAAAGAAATTTTTTTACATTTTTTTTTGAAAAGTATTTGAAGTTTCAAGAAAAGCGCATACTTTTGCAACTCCTTAAACAAACGAAGCACATATAAAAATGTTGTATCGAGTTTAAGGGAAGCCAAAAAAAAGGCCGGGGAGATACCAGAGTGGCCAAATGGGACAGACTGTAAATCTGTTGTCGTAATGACTTCGAAGGTTCGAATCCTTCTCTCCCCACCATACCATTGAACATTGGTCTGTGGTACATTCTATGCGGGAGTAGCTCAGTTGGTAGAGCGACAGCCTTCCAAGCTGTAGGCCGCGGGTTCGAATCTCGTCTCCCGCTCTATTTTTAGGGTTTGCGTGTGGATAACCTTTATTCACGCTCTTACCCTAAATTTATTAAGCCGATGTAGCTCAGTGGTAGAGTACTTCCTTGGTAAGGAAGGGGTCACGGGTTCAAATCCCGTCATTGGCTCATTATATTAGCATCATTAATTTTATCTGAAACAATAATTTAGTTAACCAAAAAGAGGATTTTTCAAATATGGCTAAAGCAACCTTTGATCGCTCCAAACCCCATGTTAACATAGGTACTATTGGTCACGTTGACCACGGAAAAACTACCTTGACTGCTGCTATTAGTAAAGTACTTTCTGAGCAAGGTCTGGCTGAGGTTAGAGATTTTTCTCAAATCGACAACGCTCCTGAAGAAAAAGAAAGAGGTATTACTATTAATACTGCTCACATTGAGTATCAGACAAAAGCAAGACATTATGCACACGTTGACTGCCCTGGCCACGCTGACTATGTAAAGAACATGGTTACTGGTGCTGCTCAGATGGACGGAGCTATCCTTGTTGTTGCTGCTACTGATGGTCCTATGCCACAAACTCGTGAGCACATCCTTCTTGCAAGACAGGTTGGTGTTCCTGCTCTAGTTGTTTTCATGAACAAAGTTGACCTTGTTGATGACCCTGAACTTCTTGAGCTTGTTGAAATGGAAGTAAGAGAACTTCTTAGCTTCTATGACTTCCCAGGTGATGACATTCCTGTTATCAAAGGATCTGCACTTGGTGGCCTTAACGGCGAAGCTCAGTGGGTAGAGAAGATCGTTGAGCTTATGGATGCGGTTGACAACTTTATCCCAATCCCTCCAAGATTGACTGACAAGCCTTTTCTAATGCCTGTTGAGGACGTGTTCTCTATCACTGGTAGAGGTACTGTGGCAACTGGTAGAATCGAAAGAGGTATCATCAACTCTGGTGACCCTGTAGATATTCTTGGTATGGGTGCTGAGAACCTTAAGTCTACAGTAACTGGTGTTGAGATGTTCAGAAAGATATTGGACAAAGGAGAAGCTGGTGACAACGTTGGTCTTCTACTTAGAGGTATTGAGAAAACTGACATCAAGAGAGGTATGGTAATCTGTAAGCCAGGTTCTGTAACTCCTCACACTGAATTCAAAGCTGAAATATATGTGCTTTCTAAAGAAGAAGGTGGTAGACATACGCCATTCTTCAACAAGTACAGACCTCAGTTCTATCTTAGAACTACGGATGTAACTGGAGAGATCATGCTTCCAGAAGGAACTGAGATGGTAATGCCTGGTGATAATGTTACCATTACTGTAAAACTAATCAACTCTGTAGCAATGGAGAAAGGTCTTCGTTTTGCAATCAGAGAAGGTGGTAGAACAGTAGGTGCTGGACAGGTTACTGAAATCTTAAAGTAAATTTAATATTTAAATGAGTGCGTTTTTGAAATTTTTTCGAAAACGCACTTGTTTGTTTATTGAATTATGCATAACTTTGCACTCCCTTTTTCGGGATCTATAAACGGGTGTAGCTCAATTGGTAGAGTAGCGGTCTCCAAAACCGTTGGCTGGGAGTTCGAGTCTCTCCACCCGTGCTAAGGACAAATAACTTCGATATTTGACGATGAATAAAATATTAGGCTTTATAAGAGAATCAATTGAAGAGATCAAAACAAAGGTCTCATGGCCAACTTACGGCGAGTTGCAGAATAAATCTGTAGTGGTTCTTATTGCCTCAATTATTTTTGCACTCATGATTTGGGCTGTAGATACAGTTTTTGAAAACGTGATGTCCTTTATATATTAATACTTGAAATTCTATCCTAAAGGAGTCAGAGATGAGTGAATTAAACTGGTATGTAATTAGAACGGTTAGTGGGCAGGAGAAGAAGGTTAAGAATTATCTTGAGAATGAAATCATAAGACAGAAACTTGAAGATTATATTCCTCAGGTACTGATTCCTTCTGAAAAAATATATGAAATGCGTAACGGAAAAAAACGCGTAAGGGAAAGAAACTTCTTTCCTGGATATGTGTTAGTTTCCGCAGATTTATCGCATGGAGAAGCAGGCCACGTTATAACCAGTATTCCTGGTGTAATTGGTTTCCTTGGCTCTAATGAAGGAGGCACCTCTAAAAAGCCTGTACCTCTACGTCAAAGTGAAGTAAACAGAATTTTGGGTAGGGTAGACGAAATGCAGGAAAGTGAAGAAACACTTGAAACACCTTTTATTGTAGGTGAAACTGTAAAAGTTATGGATGGCCCATTTAATGGGTTTACAGGATCTGTCGAAGAGGTTTTTGAAGAAAGAAAAAAGCTTAACGTAATGGTGAAGATATTTGGCAGAAATACACCAGTTGAGCTTAATTATATGCAAGTAGAAAAAATTCAGTAACAGAAAATGGCTAAAGAAATATCGGGTTATGTAAAATTGCAGATCAAGGGAGGTGCTGCCAACCCTTCTCCTCCTGTTGGTCCTGCCCTGGGTAGTAAGGGTTTGAATATTATGGAGTTCTGTAAGCAGTTTAATGCTAGAACCCAAGAAAAACAAGGTGTACTTCTGCCTGTCGTTATTACTGTTTATAAAGACAAATCTTTTGATTTCGTCATTAAAACTCCCCCAGCTCCAGTTTTGCTTATGGAAGCATCTAAAGCAAAAAAAGGATCTGCAGAGCCAAACAGAAATAAGATAGGTTCAGTAACCTGGGATCAGGTACAGTCAATCGCTGAATTAAAAATGCCTGACCTTAATGCATTCAAACTAGAATCGGCAATGAAAATGGTAGCCGGTACTGCAAGAAGTATGGGTATCACAGTTTCAGGAGACGCTCCCTGGGACAATAAATAACGAATTAAAATAATGGGCAAGTTAACCAAAAATCAAAAGCAGGCATTAGCAAAATTTGATGCTGAACAGCAATTTTCTCTTGCAGATGCTGCTAAACTTGTAAAGGACATTACATTTACTAAGTTTGATGCATCCGTAGATATAGATGTTAGACTTGGGGTAGACCCTAGAAAAGCTGACCAAATGGTCAGAGGTGTTGTTTCGCTTCCCCATGGTACAGGAAAAGAAGTTAGAGTTCTTGTCCTTTGTACTCCTGACAAAGAGCAGGAAGCTAAAGATGCAGGTGCTGACCATGTAGGTCTTGATGAATACATTAAGAAAATTGAGCAAGGATGGCTTGATATTGATGTAATTATCACTATGCCTACTGTGATGGCCAAAGTTGGTAGATTAGGACGTGTACTAGGACCTAGAAATTTAATGCCTAATCCTAAAGCTGGTACTGTTACTCTTGAAGTAGGTAAAGCTGTTAAGGATATCAAACAGGGAAAGATTGATTTTAAAGTAGATAAAACTGGAATCATTCATACTAGTGTAGGTAAAGTTTCTTTCTCTCCTGAAAAATTGTCTGAAAATGCACATGAAGTTTTGAATACTATTCAAAAACTTAAGCCTTCTTCAGCTAAAGGTACATATATAAAAAGCATTCACCTTTCTAGTACTATGAGTCCAGGTGTTGCTATCGATAAAAATACTGTTACAGGCCTATAATTAGAAAAGGATGACACGGGAAGAAAAAGCTCAGATAATTGAAGAGTTAAACCAAAAGTTCCAGGAGAAATCTTTCTTCTATATTACGGACGCTTCTGGTTTGACCGTAGAACAAGTAAACAATTTCAGGAGACTTTGCTATGAAAAAGGCGTTGAGTATAAAGTTGTTAAAAACACTTTGATACAAAAGGCCCTGGCTAATCTTGAAACTGATTACGCCCCTTTCGACGAGCAAGTTTTGAAAGGTTTCTCTGGAATCATGTTTGCAGATACCGGAAAAGTTCCGGCAGTTTTAATCAAAGAATTTAGAAAGTCGGTTCAAGATAAACCAGGTTTAAAAGGTGCTTCTATTGATGGTGCTTTATTCATTGGAGAAGAAAACCTTGAAGCGCTTGCTAAAATCAAATCTAAAGAAGAAGTTATTGGCGATATTATCGGCATTCTTCAATCACCTGCTAAAAATGTTGTTTCTGCGCTTCAAAGCGGTAAGACTACTCTTGCAGGATTGGTTAAAACTTTGTCAGAAAGACAAGAATCATAAAAGTATAATTGGAACAAGTAAATATTATTAATTAATTTTTAAATCAAGAATAAAATGGCAGATCTTAAAGCTTTTGCTGAGCAGTTGGTAAACCTAACTGTTAAAGAGGTAAATGAACTAGCTACTATCCTTAAAGACGAATATGGTATTGAACCTGCTGCTGCAGCTACAGTTGTTGCTGGTGGTGGTGGAGCTGCTGGTGGTGAAGAAGCAGCTGAAAAAACTTCTTTTGACGTAATCCTTAAATCTGCAGGATCTGCTAAACTAGCCGTTGTTAAACTGGTTAAGGATCTTACTGGACTTGGATTAAAAGAAGCTAAAGAACTTGTTGATGGCGCTCCTAAGCCTCTTAAGGAAGGTGTTGCTAAAGACGAAGCTGATGCACTTAAAAAACAACTTGAAGAGGCTGGAGCTGAAGTAGAGGTTAAATAAGTTTATCCTCTGGTTAAATACTTCTACAGCCTTATCAAATTAGGCCTGACATATAAAGTCAGGTCTTTTGCTGTTTGTAGCTACAAAATCTTTAATTTTTTAATCCTCTGAAAATCAGCGGATAGTGCTAGCATATAATATTGTTAACATAAACTGTGTGTGCCTTGGCTACTAATATACCTTTAAGAAAAAATTTTGCAAGTATAAAGAATGTAATTGACTATCCTGATTTTCTGGACGTTCAGTTGCAATCGTTTCAAGACTTTTTTCAGTTGGAAACTCCTCCTGAACAACGTAATAAAGAAGGGTTGTTCAAAGTTTTCGCTGAAAATTTCCCTATTTCTGACTCTAGGGAAAACTTTGTCCTTGAATTTATAGACTATCATGTTGACCCGCCTAAATATTCTGTTGATGAATGTATAGATAGGGGACTCACTTATTCTGTTCCATTAAAAGCTAAACTCAGATTATCCTGCAACGATGAGGATAATGAAGATTTTGAAACGATAGAACAAGAAGTATTCCTTGGTAACATACCTTATATGACCGAAAAAGGGTCTTTTGTTATCAATGGTGCTGAACGTGTTATTGTTTCTCAATTGCATAGGTCGCCTGGTGTTTTCTTTGCGCAAAGCAAACATACCAATGGTACCAAGTTATATTCTGCCAGAATTATACCTTTTAAAGGGTCTTGGATTGAATTTGCTACTGATGTAAACAATGTTATGTATGCTTACATCGATAGAAAAAAGAAGTTTCCGGTAACCACCCTTTTAAGAGCAATAGGTTATGGTACGGATAAAGATATCCTTGATCTTTTTGGACTTTCTGAAGAAATCCCTGCTAAAAAAGAAGCCCTGCAAAATGTGGTAGGTAGAAAACTTGCTGCAAGGGTACTGAGGACTTGGACTGAGGATTTTGTTGATGAGGATACTGGTGAAGTTGTATCCATCGACCGTAATGAAGTGATCCTTGAGAGGGATTCCATTATTCAAGATGTTGATATCGATATTATTTTAGATTCAGGCTCTGATGTTGTCATTCTTCACCGTGAAGATATCAACATTGCAGACTATACTATTATATATAACACTCTTCAAAAAGATAGCTCTAATTCTGAGAAAGAAGCTGTTGAAACTATTTATAGACAGTTAAGAAACTCTGAAGCTCCTGATGAACAAACTGCTAGGGATATTATCCAGAATTTGTTCTTCAGTGACAAGAGATATGATCTTGGTGAAGTAGGTAGATATAGAATTAACAAGAAACTTAATCTTGAAATATCTTCTGATACAAAAGTGCTTACTTCGGAAGATATTATTAACATTATTAAATATCTTATTGGTCTTATCAATAGTAAAGCTGTTATTGATGATATAGACCATTTGAGCAATAGGAGGGTACGTACTGTTGGCGAGCAATTGTATAGCCAATTCGGTGTTGGTTTAGCAAGGATGGCTCGTACCATCAAAGAAAGAATGAATGTTCGTGATAACGAAGACTTTAAACCTGTTGATCTTATCAATGCCAGGACTTTGTCTTCTGTTATTAATTCCTTCTTCGGTACTAACCAGCTTTCTCAGTTTATGGACCAAACAAATCCATTAGCGGAGATTACGCATAAAAGAAGGATGTCTGCGCTTGGACCGGGTGGTTTATCAAGAGAGCGTGCAGGTTTTGAGGTAAGGGACGTTCACTATACGCACTACGGTCGTTTGTGTACCATCGAAACTCCTGAAGGACCTAATATTGGTCTTATTTCCTCACTTTGCGTTCACGCTAAGGTGAACCACATGGGCTTTATTGAGACTCCATATAAAAAAGTTATTGAAGGGAAGGTATTGCTAGACGGTAGTGTTGTTTACCTAACAGCAGAAGAAGAGGACGGTCATAATATCGCTCAGGCTAATGCAATTATTAACGACCAGGGTGTCTTTGAGAATGATAAAGTTAAAGCCCGTTTTGAAGGTGACTTCCCGGTTACGGAACCAGATAATGTTACTTACATGGATGTGGCTCCTAACCAAATTGTTTCTGTTGCGGCTTCGCTTATTCCTTTCCTAGAGCATGACGATGCAAACCGTGCTTTGATGGGTTCAAACATGCAGCGCCAGGCTGTGCCTTTATTGAGACCTCAATCTCCGATAGTAGGTACTGGACTGGAAAAACGTGTTGCTTTAGATTCGAGAGCGTTGGTGCTTGCAGAAGGTGATGGGGTTGTTGAGTATGTGGATTCTAAAAAGATTGTGGTTAAGTATGAGCGCACTAGAGAGCAATCTTTGGTTAGCTTTGACAATGATTCAAAAACATACAATCTCGTTAAGTTTAGAAGAACAAACCAGGACACCTGCCTTAGTTTAGCGCCAATAGTCTTTAAAGGCCAAAAGGTTGTTAAAGGAGATCCGCTTTGCGAAGGTTATGCTACAGAAAAAGGTGAGCTTGCTTTGGGTAGGAACCTTATGGTTGCTTTTATGCCTTGGCAAGGTTATAACTTTGAGGATGCGATAGTTATTTCTGAAAAAGTAGTTAAAGAAGATATATTTACTTCTCTTCATATTGAAGAATTTGAGCTTGAAGTTAGGGATACTAAAAGGGGTGAGGAAGAGTTGACGTCTGAAATTCCAAATGTTAGTGAAGAAGCTGTTAAAAATCTTGATGATAAAGGTATTATCAGGGTTGGGGCAGAAATTAAAGAAGGTGATATTTTAATAGGTAAAATTACTCCTAAAGGAGAAACAGATCCTACACCTGAAGAAAAACTTCTTCGTGCAATTTTTGGAGATAAGGCTGGCGATGTGAAAGATGCATCGTTAAAGGCTTCGCCTTCTTTGAGAGGTGTGGTTATTGATACCAAATTGTTTTCTAGACCTAAGAAGGAAAAAGATCTTAAAGCTAGAAATAAGCAACAAGCTGATAGGCTTAAAGCGAAGTATAGCAAAGACCTTTCGGATCTTCGCGCAGTCATCATTGATAAACTTACTGATTTACTAGAAGGTAAAGTCTCTCAGGGTGTCAAGCATAAATTTGGCGACGAGATTGTATCTAAAGGTGTTAAGTTCAACAGAAGAAATATTACAGAAAATCTTTTCCCTGAGAAGAACAGCTATAGAGATGAAAGCTCTTATAATGTTCCTGAAGAAGTTAACCTTTTAGGAGATTTACTTCTTGAAAATTGGACAGATGAGCCTGAAACCAATGATCTTATTCTCAAAATGGTTAAAAACTACCATAAAAAGAGAAATGAGATATCTGGTAAGTTCAAGCGTGAGAAGTTTACATTGGAAGTTGGAGATGAACTTCCTGCTGGTATAGTTCAGTTGGCTAAAGTTTATGTTGCTAAGAAGCGTAAACTTAAAGTTGGTGATAAAATGGCAGGACGTCACGGTAACAAAGGTGTGGTAGCGAGAATAGTTAGGGAAGAAGATATGCCTTTCTTGGAAGATGGTACGCCTGTAGATATAGTACTTAACCCACTAGGTGTACCTTCAAGGATGAACCTTGGACAGATCTATGAAACTGTATTAGGTTGGGCAGGTCTGAAACTTGGACGTAAATATGCTACTCCTATTTTCGATGGAGCTACAGAAGAACAAGTAGATGCAGAACTTACAGAAGCTGGACTTCCTCATCTTGGCAGGACTCCTCTTTATGACGGACTTACTGGTGAGAAGTTTGACCAAAAAGTTACTGTAGGTGTTATTTATATGCTTAAACTAGGACACCTTGTAGATGATAAAATGCACGCGCGTTCTATTGGACCATACTCTCTTATTACACAACAGCCTCTCGGTGGTAAAGCACAGTTTGGTGGACAGAGGTTTGGTGAAATGGAGGTATGGGCATTGGAAGCATTTGGTGCAGGACATGTTCTTCAAGAAATCCTTACTGTAAAATCAGATGATGTGATAGGTAGAGCGAAAGCTTACGAGGCTATTGTTAAAGGAGAGAATATGCCTAAACCAAATATTCCTGAATCTTTCAATGTATTGGTTCATGAATTAAGAGGTCTTGCACTAGAGATCACACTCGATTAAGGTTCGGAACTATTTGTGAGTGCCGGTATGTTTAGTACCGGCACTATTTAATTTTTTGCATTAAATTCAAAAAAACTGCATTGTAAAAATGGGATTCAGAAAGAATAAAAAGATAAATCAGGACTTTACTAAAGTCACTATCAGCCTGGCCTCTCCTGAGTCAATTCTTGAAAGTTCTCACGGCGAGATTACCCAGCCTGAAACCATTAATTACAGGACTTATAAGCCTGAAATGGGAGGCTTGTTCTGTGAGAGAATCTTTGGACCTGTTAAAGACTGGGAATGTCATTGCGGAAAATATAAAAGAATCAGATATAAAGGCATTATATGTGATAGATGTGGGGTTGAAGTTACTGAGAAGAAGGTTAGAAGGGAAAGAATGGGGCACATTGAACTTGTTGTCCCTGTTGCACATATCTGGTATTTTAGATCACTACCCAATAAAATTGGTTACCTACTTGGGTTGCCTACAAAGAAACTTGACCAAATTATTTACTACGAGAGGTATGTAGTAATCCAACCTGGTGTTAAAGCTGAGGATGGTATCAACTATCTGGATTTCTTGACAGAAGAAGAGTATCTTGACATTCTTGATAAACTTCCTAGAGAAAACCAATTGTTAGATGATACTGATCCTAACAAGTTTATCGCTAAAATGGGCGCTGAGGGCTTGGAAATGTTGTTAGCCAGACTTGAGCTAGATGAACTTTCTTATAGCTTAAGACACGCTGCCGCTCACGATACGTCTCAGCAAAGAAAAGCAGAAGCTCTTAAGAGACTTAAAGTCGTAGAAGCTTTCCGTGATGCTAAGACTAGAATTGAAAACAGACCTGAGTGGATGGTAATCCGTATGGTGCCTGTTATACCACCAGAATTAAGACCTTTGGTTCCATTAGATGGTGGTCGTTTTGCTACTTCAGATCTTAATGATCTTTACAGAAGGGTAATTATTAGAAACAACCGTCTGAAAAGACTTATAGAAATAAAAGCTCCTGAAGTTATTCTACGTAACGAAAAACGTATGCTTCAGGAAGCGGTGGATTCCCTATTTGACAATTCTAGAAAAGTCAACGCAGTTAGGGCTGAAGGTAACAGGGCGCTTAAGTCACTTAGTGATATGCTAAAAGGTAAGCAAGGGCGTTTCCGTCAGAACCTTCTTGGTAAAAGAGTTGACTACTCTGGACGTTCTGTTATCGTAGTAGGTCCTGAGCTAAGATTGCATGAATGCGGGCTTCCTAAGGACATGGCAGCTGAGCTTTTTAAGCCGTTTATCATTAGAAAGCTTATAGAAAGAGGAATAGTTAAGACCGTTAAGTCTGCAAAGAAAATTGTTGACAGAAAAGATCCTGTAGTATGGGATATTCTTGAGAATGTCCTTAAAGGTCACCCGGTATTGCTTAACCGTGCTCCAACACTACACCGTCTTGGTATTCAAGCTTTCCAGCCTAAACTTATAGAAGGAAAAGCTATTCAGTTGCACCCATTAGTATGTACTGCATTTAATGCTGACTTTGATGGTGACCAAATGGCTGTTCACGTCCCTCTTGGACATGAAGCTATTTTGGAAGCTTCTACCTTAATGTTGGCTTCTCATAATATACTTAACCCTGCTAACGGAGCTCCTATTACTGTTCCTTCTCAAGACATGGTTCTTGGGCTTTATTATATTACCAAAGGACGTAGGACTACTGAAAAAGAAGTTGTGCCTGGCGAAGGACGTACTTTTTATTCGGCAGAGGAGGTAATTATAGCCATCAATGAGAAGAAGTGTTCGCAACATGCTTATATAAAGGTTAGGACAAAAGTCCGTAACAATAAAGGCGAACTGGAAACGCAAATAATTGAGACTGTCGCTGGTCGGGTTATATTTAACCAGTTCATTCCAGAAGAAGTAGGTTACATTAACGAACTTCTTACCAAGAAAAAGCTTCAGTCTATTATTGCCCTTGTGTATAAAAGATCAGGAATGGCCAGAACGGCTAAATTCCTTGATGACATTAAACATCTTGGATTCCAGTCTGCATATAAAGGTGGTCTTTCTATTGGTCTTGCAGATATCGTAATACCAAAAGAAAAAGATATACTTGTTGGTCAAGCTAAAGAAGATGTAGAGGCTGTGTGGAGCAATTATCTGATGGGTCTTATCACTGATAATGAAAGATACAATCAGGTTATTGATATTTGGACTAGGATCAACTCAATGATTACTGAGACTCTGATGACACGTCTTGAAAATGACGATCAGGGCTTCAACTCTATTTACATGATGATGCACTCAGGAGCGAGAGGTTCAAGAGAGCAGATTCGTCAATTAGGTGGTATGAGGGGGCTAATGGCAAAACCTCAGAAAAACCTTCAAGGATCCGTTGGTGAAATTATTGAAAACCCGATTCTTTCAAACTTTAAAGAAGGTCTGGATGTAATTGAGTACTTCATCTCTACCCACGGTGCTAGAAAAGGTCTTGCAGATACTGCTCTTAAGACAGCGGATGCTGGATACTTGACTAGAAGACTTGTGGATGTAGCGCAGGATGTTGTTATCAATGAGAATGACTGCGGTACTTTAAGAGGTCTTACCGTATCGGCATTGAAGGATAACGAAGATATCGTTGAGCCACTTTCTGAAAGAATCCTTGGTCGTGTAAGTGTACATGATATTTATAACCCAGAGAATAATGAGCTTCTTGTAGCTGCTGGGGATGAAATAAGTGAGGATGTTGCTGCTATTATTGACAACTCTTCAATTGAAACTGTTGATATAAGGTCGGTGCTAACTTGTGAGAGTAAAAGAGGGGTATGTGCCAAGTGTTACGGTAGAAACCTTGCTACCGGAAAAATGGTACATAAAGGTGAATCTGTTGGTGTTATTGCTGCACAGTCAATTGGTGAGCCTGGTACGCAGCTTACGCTTAGAACATTCCACGTGGGTGGTACGGCTTCTAACATTGCTGTTGATGCCAACATCAAAGCTAAATTTGATGGTGTTGTTTATTTTGATGACATCAGGTCTGTTAAAACTACCAATAAAGACGGTGATCAGGTTACTGTTGTAATGGGTAGATCTGGTGAACTTAAGATAGTAGAGGAAGGTACCAATAAGATCTTAAATACACACCATGTTCCTTACGGTGCATTTATTAATGTAGAGGAAGGAGCTAAGGTTAAAAAAGGAGATGAGCTTTGTAGCTGGGATCCATATAATGCGGTCATCATGTCTGAATTTGACGGTACGATCGAATTTGATGCTATTATAGAAGGTGTTACTTTCCGTGAGGAGTCAGATGAACAGACAGGGCACAGGGAGAAAGTTATTGTCGACACTAAAGACAAAACCAAAAACCCTGCTATTGTAGTACATCCTAAGTCAGGAGATTCTAAAGGATATAACATACCTGTAGGCGCTCACCTTGCTATTGACGAAGGCGATAAGGTTAAAGCAGGTCAAGTTCTTGCTAAAATTCCTCGTGCTATAGGAAAAACCAGAGATATTACGGGTGGTCTTCCAAGGGTAACAGAGTTATTCGAAGCCAGAAACCCTTCAAATCCTGCAGTTGTAAGTGAAATTGATGGGGTAGTAACTTATGGTGGTATAAAAAGAGGTAACAGAGAGATTTATATTGAATCTAAAGACGGTGTTAGGAAAAAGTACATGGTACCTTTGTCTAAGCACATATTGGTTCAGGACAATGACTTTGTTAGAGCTGGTGATGCCCTTTCTGATGGTGCTATTACACCTAATGACATACTTTCAATTAAAGGCCCTACTGCTGTGCAGGAGTATTTGGTTAATGAAATTCAGGAAGTATACCGTTTACAAGGTGTAAAAATCAACGATAAGCATATTGAAGCCATTGTGAGGCAGATGATGCAGAAAGTTGAGATTATAGAAGCTGGTGATACCAACTTCCTTCAAGGACAAGTGGTAGATAAGTTTAGCTTCAGGGAAGAAAACGATAAAATACTTGACATGAAGGTTGTAGAAGATTCAGGTGATTCTGAGAATTTGAAGCCAGGTATGATTGTCAGCGCTAGAAAACTTAGAGACGAAAATTCAAGCTTGAAGCGTCGTGACATGAAACTTGTTCAGGTAAGAGATGCACAACCTGCTGTTTCTAAACCAACATTACAGGGTATTACGCAGTCTTCTCTTGGTACTGAAAGCTTTATTTCGGCAGCATCGTTCCAGGAAACAACCAAAGTACTTAGCGAAGCTTCTATCAGAGGTAAAGTAGACTACTTACAAGGCCTGAAGGAGAACGTTATTGTTGGACACTTGATTCCAGCAGGTACTGGTCAAAGGGACTTCAGTAAAATTATCGTTGGTTCTAAAGAAGAGTATGAGGCTTTGGTAGCTTCTAAGGAAGCTAAGAAAAAAGAAGAAGTACTTGAAAATAAATAAATAATATGGACGGAGATAATAAAAAAACAAATCAGCAGGCTCAAAACCAGATAAACATTGAGCTTACTGAAGATGTAGCAGAAGGAGTTTATTCAAACTTGGCAATGATTGCCCATTCCAATAGTGAGTTTGTGATCGATTTCATTAGACTTATGCCTGGAGTGCCAAAAGCTAAAGTAAAATCTAGGATAATTATTACTCCCGAACATGCTAAAAGATTGCTTGCCGCATTGCGAGACAACATCAATAAATATGAGGAAACTTTTGGGGACATTAAGCAGAATGCTGAAGTCCCTAAATTTCCCATAAATTTCGGTGGTGGCGAAATGGGACAAGCTTAATTTAGTAGTAAAAAAATATAACGATTGATTTGCAGAGAAATATATTTTATGTACCTTTGCAGTTCTAAAAAAAATCTAGCCATAAATTAGTTTAGATAAATGCCTACAATACAACAATTAGTAAGAAAAGGTAGGGTTAAGTTGACTTCTAAATCAAAGTCGCCTGCCTTGGATGCGTGTCCGCAAAGAAGGGGTGTTTGTACCAGGGTATATACCACTACACCTAAAAAGCCAAACTCAGCTATGCGTAAAGTAGCTAGGGTAAGGTTGACCAATGGTAAAGAGGTTAATGCTTATATCCCAGGTGAAGGACATAATCTTCAAGAACACTCTATCGTACTTATCAGAGGAGGAAGAGTAAAAGACCTTCCAGGTGTTCGTTACCACATTGTGAGAGGTGCGCTTGATACCGCGGGTGTAAATGGTAGATTACAATCAAGGTCCAAGTATGGAGCTAAACGACCTAAAGAAGGTAAAAAATAATTCTGTCAAATTGTTATGAGAAAGTCAAAACCTAAAAAGAGATTTCTTCTTCCTGATCCTAAATTTAGTGATACAACTGTTACCAAATTTGTTAATTCGCTAATGTTTGACGGGAAAAAGAGTATTGCTCTTAAGATATTTTATGATGCTTGTGATCTTGTAGAGCAGAGAACTAAAGAAAATGGTCTGGAGACGTGGAAGAAAGCACTTAATAATGTAATGCCTTACGTAGAGGTTAAGTCAAGAAGGGTTGGTGGTGCTACATTCCAAGTACCTACCGAGGTGAGACCTGAGAGAAAAATGGCACTTGGTATGAAATGGATGATTAAGTATGCAAGACTTAGAAATGAGAAAACCATGACCGAAAGACTTGCAGGTGAGATCATTGCCGCTTCTAAAGGTGAAGGTGCATCTGTTAAGAAAAAGGACGATACGCATAGAATGGCAGAAGCAAATAAAGCATTTTCACACTTCAGATTTTAATCTAATTATATGGCACGTGATTTAAGATATACTAGAAATATAGGTATAGCAGCTCACATTGATGCAGGTAAAACTACAACTACTGAGCGTATACTTTTTTATTCAGGTGTAAGCCACAAGCTTGGTGAGGTTCACGATGGGGCGGCTACGATGGACTGGATGGAACAGGAGCAGGAGAGGGGTATCACCATTACATCTGCTGCTACTACTGTAAAATGGCCTTATAGAGGACAAGAATATCATATTAATATTATTGACACGCCAGGTCACGTTGACTTTACTGTTGAGGTAAACCGCTCTCTTCGTGTATTAGATGGACTTGTTTTCCTATTTAGTGCTGTAGATGGTGTGGAGCCACAGTCTGAGACTAACTGGAGATTGGCCAACAATTATAATGTTGCCCGTATTGGTTTTGTTAACAAAATGGACCGTTCGGGTGCAGACTTCCTTGCTGTATGTAAGCAAGTAAAAGAAATGCTTGGTAGCAATGCAGTAGCACTTCAGCTACCTATAGGTGCAGAAGATAACTTCAAAGGTGTTGTTGACTTGGTTACCTTCAAAGGTATGGTCTGGAACGAGGATGATTTTGGTATGACATTTACCGAAGTTCCTATTCCTGACGATATGATGGAAGAAGCTAAGGAATACAGAGAAAAACTTCTAGAGGCCGTTGCTGAATACGACGAAAGCCTTATGGAGAAATACTTTGAAGATCCTGAGTCTATTTCTGAAGATGAAATAATGAACGCTTTACGTAAGGCTACAATAGATTTAGCTATTGTTCCTATGTTCTGTGGATCTTCTTTTAAGAATAAAGGAGTACAGACAATGCTTGATTATGTTATGGCATTATGTCCGTCGCCTTTAGATAAAGAAAGTATCAAAGGTACAGATCCTGATACTGGTGCAGAATTGGCAAGAAAACCTTCTTTAGAAGAGCCTTTTTCAGCGCTAGCTTTTAAAATTGCAACTGACCCTTATGTAGGTCGTTTGTGTTTTATCCGAGCCTATTCTGGCGTGTTAGAATCCGGTTCTTATGTATATAACACTAGATCTGGAAATAAAGAGCGTATCTCAAGGATTTTCCAGATGCACGCTAACAAACAAAACCAAATCCCTCAATTGACAGCTGGTGACATTGGTGCTGTTGTTGGTTTTAAAGATATCAAAACAGGAGATACGCTTTGTGCAGAAAAATCTAAGATTGTTCTGGAATCAATGGTATTCCCTGAGCCTGTAATTGGTTACGCTATTGAGCCTAAGAGTCAAGCTGACGTTGATAAGATGGGTATGGCTATAGCTAAACTTGTTGAGGAAGATCCAACCTTAGTAGTTAATACTGATGAGGAAACTGGTCAAACTATCCTTAGAGGTATGGGTGAGCTTCACCTTGAAATTATCATGGACAGGCTTAGAAGGGAGTTCAAGGTTGATGTTAACCAAGGTGCTCCACAGGTGGCCTACAAAGAAGCCCTTACTTCTAATATTGAACACCGTGAAGTTTATAAGAAGCAGTCAGGTGGTCGTGGTAAATTTGCAGACATTGTCTTTGAAATTGGACCACGTGAAGGTGAAGAGCAAGGACTGGAGTTTGTAAACGAAATTGTGGGTGGTGTTATTCCTCGTGAATTTATTCCTGCTATACAAAAAGGCTTTGAGGACTCTATGAACAATGGACCTCTTGCTGGATATCCTGTAGAGTCTATGAAAGTTAGACTTTTCCATGGTTCCTTCCACGATGTTGACTCAGATGCACTTTCTTTTGAATTAGCTGCAAGAGGTGGATTTAAAGAGGCTGGTAAAAAAGCTACGCCTAAATTAATGGAACCTATTATGGCTGTTGATGTAGTAACTCCTGAAGAATATACGGGTCCTGTAACTGGTGACCTTAACAGAAGAAGAGGATTGATGAAGGGTATGGACACTAAAGCAGGAGCTCAAATTATTAAAGCAGATGTACCGTTGGCTGAATTGTTCGGTTATGTAACTGACCTTAGAACATTGACTTCAGGGCGTGCTACTGCTACATTGACGTTCTCACATTATGAGTTTGTTCCAAGTAACCTTGCTGAAACTATTATTGCAAAAGTTAAAGGAACAGCTGTAACAAAATAAGGATATGAATCAGAAAATACGGATCAAATTAAAATCTTACGACCATAACTTGGTTGATAAGTCTTCAGAGAAAATCGTTCGTGCTGTGAAGACAACTGGTGCTGTTGTTAGTGGACCTATACCACTTCCTACTGAAAAGGAAATTCATACAGTATTACGTTCACCACACGTGAACAAAAAGTCTAGAGAACAATTTCAACTTTGTACTTATAAAAGACTAGTTGATATTTACTCTACCAGTACTAAAACTGTAGACGCACTTATGAAGCTTGAGCTTCCTAGCGGTGTCGACGTAGAGATCAAAGTTTGATTTTATATTATTTTGGTTAAGGAAGAACCAATACCTGTATTGGTTCTTTTTTTTCTGCTTAGAGGTTATTTATAACTAAAATATTCCTTCCATTGTTTGATGTAGAATATTTTTTTACTAACTTTGCAGTCCCTTTGCGGAACCTTATATTTATTTAATTATTGTAAAGGTTTATAACTGGTTTTAATATACTCAAAAATGTCAGGGTTAATTGGAAAAAAGATCGGAATGACTACTATCTATGCTTCTGATGGTAAGAGCATTCCTTGTACGCTTGTAGAAACCGGACCATGTGTAGTTACGCAAGTTAAATCTGTTGAGACAGACGGGTATAATGCGATACAACTTGGATACGGTGAAAAAAAAGAAAAAAACACTAGCAAGCCTCTACTGGGACATTTCAAAAAAGCCAACACTACTCCTAAAAGAAAACTTGTTGAATTTAGGTATTTCAATAAACCTTTAGAAGCAGGTCAGACATTGACTGTTTCTGATGTTTTCGCAGAGGGAGAATCTGTAGAAGTTGTCGGAACTTCTAAAGGAAAAGGATTTCAGGGTGTTGTTAAAAGATATGGTTTTAGTGGTGTAGGAGGTCAGACTCACGGTCAGCATAACCGTGCAAGACATCCTGGTTCTATTGGTGCTTGTTCTTATCCTTCCAGAGTTTTTAAAGGAATGAGAATGGCGGGAAGAACTGGAGGTAAGAGAGTGAAAGTTCAGAATCTTCGTGTATTGAAGACCTATCCGGAAAAGAACCTTATGTTAATAAGTGGTTCTATCCCTGGACCTAAGAACTCTTATGTAATTATTGAGAAGTACGTTATTGTAGTGAAATAAGGACAATGGAACTATCTGTTATAAATATTGAAGGTAAGGACACAGGCCGTAAGGTTACCCTATCTGATGCTGTATTTGGTATTGATCCTAATGATCATGCTATATACTTAGATGTTAAGCAATACCTTGCTAATCAAAGACAAGGTACTCATAAAAGTAAAGAAAAAGCAGAAGTTGCTTATTCTACCAAGAAGATCAAAAAGCAAAAAGGAACAGGTGGAGCCAGGGCTGGTAGCCGTAAATCTCCTCTTTTTGTTGGCGGTGGTAGAGTTTTCGGCCCTAGACCTAGAAACTATAGGTTTAAGCTGAATAAAAAGCTTAAAGCACTAGCTAGAAAATCTGCATTGGCTTATAAAGCAAAGGACAAGAATGTTTCTGTATTGGAAGCTTTCAACCTTTCAGAGCCTAAAACAAAACAGTATCAGGATATTTTAAATAAGCTTGATGTCCTTAACAAGAAAAGCCTTTTAGTTCTTCCTGAGATTGATAAGAATATTTACTTGTCTAGTAGAAATATTCAAAGAGCTAAAGTGGTTACTGTGAATGAGTTAACTACTTATGACGTGTTACATGCAGACAGTCTTTTACTTTCTGAAGGCGCTGTTTCTAAGATTGAAGAAATTTTAAGCTGAAAATAATGAGTATTTTAATAAGACCTTTGGTAACTGAGAAAGTAGCTGCACTTAACGAATCAGGTAAGTATGGCTTTGTAGTGGATAAGAATGCAAATAAAATTCAGATAAGAGAAGCAGTAGAAAAGATGTATGGGGTTAATGTTGAGGAGGTAAGAACTATGATTGTTCCTGGAAAAAAGAAATCCAGGATGACTAAATCTAGAGTTATTGCCGGTAGAACTCCTAGCTATAAAAAGGCTATAGTTTCCTTAGCACAAGGTGAGATTATAGATTTCTACAGTGGTATTTAATTAGAGATTCAGAACAATGGCAGTAAGAAAATTAAGACCGGTAACACCAGGACAAAGATTTAGGACCGCTCCTACTTTTGAAGAAGTTACTAAGAAAGCTCCTGAAAAGTCTCTTTTAGCTGGAATAAAAAAATCTGGTGGAAGAAACAATCAAGGAAGGATGACCATGCGCTATCTCGGCGGTGGACATAAGCAGAGATACCGTTTTATTGACTTTAAAAGAGATAAAGAAGGTGTTCCTGCAGTAGTTAAATCTATCGAATACGATCCAAACCGTACAGCACGTATCGCATTGCTTTATTATGCTGACGGCGAAAAAAGATATATTATTGCTCCTGAAGGATTAACTGTAGGTAGCAGAATTCTTTCTGGTAAAGGTATTGCGCCTGAAGTTGGAAACTGTTTGCCTCTTTCTGAAATACCTTTAGGTACTATTGTTCACAATATTGAACTTAAGCCAGGTAAAGGAGCTGCTATGGCAAGAAGTGCAGGTGCATATGCACAGCTTTTGGCACGTGAAGGAAAGTTTGCTACATTAAAATTGCCTTCAGGTGAAATGAGACTAGTGTTGACTTCTTGTACTGCTACGATAGGATCTGTTTCTAATGGAGACCATATGAATGTTCGTCTTGGTAAAGCTGGTAGAAACAGATGGTTGGGTAAAAGACCTAGAGTTAGAGGTGTTGCTATGAACCCAGTAGATCATCCAATGGGTGGTGGTGAAGGAAGAGCTTCTGGAGGACAGCCTAGATCTAGAAATGGCCTTTACTCTAAAGGTTTGAAAACCAGAAGTAGAAATAAGTATTCTGATAAGTTAATTATTTCCAAAAGGAAAAAATAAGGTATAACTGATGGCACGTTCACTAAAAAAAGGACCTTACATAGATTACCGACTTGAGAAAAAAGTTGATGTAATGAATGAGTCAGGAAAGAAGTCTGTAATTAAAACTTGGTCTAGAAGATCAATGATTTCTCCTGATTTCGTAGGACATACTTTTGCTGTTCACAATGGCAATAAGTTTATTCCTGTATATGTAACTGAAAATATGGTTGGTCACAAACTTGGAGAGTTTTCTCCAACAAGAAACTTTAGAGGCCATATTGCTAAAAAAGGAAAAAGATAAGCTATGGAAGCAGTAGTTAAGAAAAAGAAATCTGTTCTTAGAAGGGAAAGAAAGGAACAGCAAAAATTAGATAATGCTAAAGGAGCTGCGATTGCTAAATTAAAAAACGTTCCTACTTCTACTCGTAAAATGCGTCTTGTCGCAGATCTTGTTAGAGGTCTGAATGTTAACCATGCACTTTCAATATTGAAGTTTCAATCGAAAGTCGGTGCTCAAAGCATAGAAAAATTGTTGCTTTCAGCTATTGCTAACTGGCAGGCTAAAAATGAGGATGTAAGGTTAGAAGATGCAGATCTTTATATAAAAGATATTCATGTTGATGGTGGAAGAATCCTTAAAAGATTAAGGCCTGCACCTCAAGGTAGAGCTCATAGAATCCGTAAAAGATCTAACCATATTACAATGGTTATCGATAGTATGAACCTTCCTTTTTCTAATGAAGTGACCGAAGTTACTGAAGAAGTTAAAGAAGATCAGAAAGAGTTAAAATCAGCTTCAAAAACTAAGAAGAATAATAAAGAATAATCAAGATGGGACAAAAAGTAAATCCTGTTAGTTTAAGACTTGGTATAGTTAAGGGGTGGGACTCGAATTGGTACGGTGGTAAGTCTTTCTCTGATAAGCTTGTAGAAGACGAAAAGATCAGAAATTATGTACATGCCCGTATACCCAAAGGGGGCATTTCCAGGATTGTTATAGAAAGGACTCTTAAAAGGGTAACCCTTACTATCAATACTGCACGTCCTGGAGTTGTTATAGGAAAAGGTGGTGCTGAAGTTGATAAAATCAGAGAAGAGCTAAAAAAACTTACAGGTAAAGATGTTCAAATAAATATATTTGAAATCAAAAGACCCGAACTTGATGCTGCTCTTGTTGCTGATTCTATTGCTCAACAACTAAAAGCAAGAATTTCTTACAGACGTGCTATGAAGCAAGCCATCGCAGCTACAATGCGTGTTGGCGCTCAAGGAATTAAAATTAAAGTTTCTGGTCGTTTAGGTGGTGCTGAAATGGCTAGAAGTGATCAATATAAAGAAGGTCGTATACCTCTTCATACACTTAGGGCAGATATTGACTACGCAATTGGCGAAGCTAATACTGTATATGGAAAAATTGGTATTAAGGTATGGATATTCAAAGGTGAGGTATTCGGTAAAAGAGACCTTTCACCTAACGTAGGATCTTCAAGTTCACAAGGAGACGGTGGAGCTCCTAGAAGGAAAAGACCTGAGGGTAGAAGAAAGAAGAGATAAAATTGTAAATATATAATACAATGTTACAGCCTAAAAGAACTAAGTTCAGAAAGCAGCAGAAAGGTAGAATTAAAGGTATAGCTACCCGTGGTTTTACTATTGCTTTCGGATCTTTTGGAATAAAGTCACTAGAACCGGGTTTTATTACTAGTCGTCAGATTGAAGCTGCCCGTATTGCCATGACCAGGGCCATGAAAAGAGAAGGTCAGGTTTGGATACGTATTTTTCCAGATAAACCAATAACCAAAAAACCGGCCGAAGTTAGAATGGGTAAAGGTAAAGGTGCTCCTGAGTATTGGGTTGCCTCTGTTAAGCCTGGAACTATCCTTTTTGAAGCAGGTGGTGTTAGTATAGAATTGGCAAAAGAAGCTTTAAGATTAGCAGCTCAGAAATTACCGGTAAAAACTAATTTTGTTGTAAGACCTGATTACGCAGGTTAATTAAATACCGTCATGAAAAATTCAGAGATAAAATCTTTAAGTATAGAGGATTTAAAAGAAAAATTGGCAGAGGAACAAGAGTCACTTGTTAAGCTGAAGTTTGCTCATGCTATTTCTCCAATAGAAAATCCTATGAAGCTCAAGCAGTCAAGGAAACTGATTGCCCGCTATAAAACGGAAATTAGAGCCAAAGAAATAAATTCATAATATTATTATCCAATGGTGACCAGGAATCTTAGAAAAGAAAGAATAGGGAAAGTTACTAGTAATAAAATGTCTAAGTCTATTACTGTAGCTGTAGTTAGAAAGGTAAAACACCCTATGTATGGTAAATTCGTTACCAGGACTACCAAGCTTACGGCGCATGATGAGAAAAATGAGTGTGGTATCGGTGATACCGTTAAAATCATGGAAACGCGCCCGCTGAGTAAAATGAAGCGTTGGAGATTAGTAGAAATTATCGAAAGAGCCAAGTAATATGATACAGCAAGAATCAAGACTTAACGTCGCAGATAATAGTGGTGCCAAAGAAGTACTCGTGATTAGAGTATTGGGTGGTACCAAGAAAAAATATGCCAGTATTGGCGATAAAGTTGTGGTTACGGTAAAGTCAGCTCTTAGTTCAAGTAGTCTTAAAAAAGGAACTGTATCCAGAGCTGTTATTGTAAGGACCAAGAAAGAAGTTAGAAGGCTGGATGGCTCTTATATACGTTTCGCTGATAATGCGGTTGTTCTGCTTAATAATAACGATGAGCCTAGGGGTACTCGTATTTTCGGACCGGTTGCCAGAGAACTTAGGGAAAAACAATTTATGAAAATAGTTTCATTGGCACCTGAAGTTTTATAATTATGAAAAAGCAAAATAAGTTTCATATAAAAAGAGGTGATACTGTTAAAGTACTTACCGGAGACAACAAAAATAATACTGGTATAGTAAAAGTTATCCTTCCAAAAGATAACAAAGCTATTGTAGAAGGAGTGAATATTGTTTCCAAGCATGTCAAGCCTGATGCTTCTAACCCTAATGGCGGTATTGTTAAAAAAGAAGCACCAGTTCACATAAGCAATCTAATGCTTATCGATCCGGCCACCAACGAACCTACCAGAGTTGGAAGAAAACTGGATAAAAATAATAAGTTACAAAGGTATTCTAAAAAAACTGGGGAGATCATAAACAATGGCTAATCCGAGGTTAAAAGATAAATACGTAAAAGAAATTGTCCCTCAGCTGAAAGAAAAGTTTCAGTATAAGTCAATTATGCAGGTACCAAAAATCACTAAGGTGGTTATTAATAAAGGTATCGGTGCTGCTGTTGCCGACAAAAAATTAGTCGACATTGGGGTAGATGAGCTTTCATTGATCGCTGGTCAAAAAGCTGTAGCAACTAAGTCTAAGAAGGCGATCTCAAACTTTAAGTTAAGAGAGAATATGCCTATTGGAGCAAAAGTTACTTTACGTGGCGAGATCATGTATGAATTTATCGACCGTTTAATGACTGTAGCGCTACCAAGGGTAAGGGACTTTAGAGGTGTTAACGACAAAGGTTTTGATGGTAGAGGAAACTATACCTTAGGCGTAAAGGAGCAGATTATATTCCCTGAAATCAGTATTGACAAAGTAGCAAAAATATCTGGTATGGATATTACTTTTGTAACGACAGCAACTACTGATGAAGAAAGCTTTGAGCTTCTTAAATCATTAGGTATGCCTTTTGCATCTGGAAAAAAATAATTGAATTAAACTTGTACTTATACAATGGCTAAAGAATCAGTAAAAGCTAGAGAAAGAAAAAGAGCAAAACTTGTTGCTAAATATGCAGAGAAAAGAGCTGCATTGAAAGCTGCAGGTGACTATCGTGGCCTTGACAAGCTTCCCAAAAATGCATCTCCAGTTAGATTGCATAACAGATGTAAGATAACTGGAAGACCTAAGGGATATATGAGAAAGTTTGGTATTTCCAGAGTAACTTTTAGAGAAATGGCTTCCGCAGGAAAAATTCCAGGTGTTACAAAAGCAAGCTGGTAAATTTTTTCTCCTTAAAGTTTTATTTTCAAAAAATAATACGTAGGTTTGCAGCCCTGTTTCGGGGCTTATTCTTTTTGAGAATAATTTATATAATTAAGATAATACAAGAAAAGCAGTTTTAATTAATTGAGATAATGACTGATCCAATTGCAGATTTGTTGACCAGGATACGGAATGCTATAAGTGCTCATCATCGTATTCTTGAAGTGCCTGCTTCTAACATAAAGAAAGAAATCGTAAAGGTACTATATGACAAAGGATATATTCAAAGCTATAAATTTGAAGATTCATCTGTCCAAGGTACGATAAAAATAGCATTAAAGTATAATCCAAGGACTAAACAATCAGCTATTGTTAGTCTTGAAAGGGTTAGTACTCCAGGTCTTAGGAAATATACTTCTGCAGAAGATATGCCTAGGGTTTTAAATGGCCTCGGTGTTGCTATTTTGTCTACTTCTAAAGGAATTATCACCGACAAGGAAGCAAGGCAAATGAACATAGGTGGTGAAGTGTTATGTTACGTCTATTAAGTTTATTTGAGTTATGTCACGTATAGGAAAAAAACCAATTGTTCTTCCTGCAAAAGTAGAGCTTACTGTAGATGCGGATAATAAAGTTGAGGTGAAAGGCCCGAAGGGAAGCCTAACACTTGACATGGATGCTGATATCACCTTAGAAGTAGTTGATCAAGAAGTTCTTGTTAAAAGACCAACTGAACAAAAGCGTCATAAAGCACTTCACGGTCTATATAGATCATTAATCAACAACATGGTAACAGGTGTAAACGAGGGGTACAAAACCCAGTTAGAGCTTGTCGGTGTTGGATATAAAGCTACGGTTAATGGAGGTGTTTTAGAGCTTAGCTTAGGGTACTCACACAGTATATTTATGGCTTTACCTCCTGATGTTAAAGCTACAGCTGTTACTGAGAAAGGTAAGAACCCTATTATAACACTAGAAGCTATTGACAAACAGTTGCTTGGTCATGTTTCTTCCAAAATAAAATCATTACGTAGGGTTGAGCCTTACAAAGGTAAAGGTATTAGGTTTGTTGGAGAAAATGTTAGAAGAAAAGCTGGTAAAACTGCTGCTAAATAACTAAAGTAATGGCATCACAAAAAGATTTAAGAAGATTAAAAATCCGTAGGAGTATCAGAAAGAAAGTTTCTGGTACTGGAAATAAGCCTAGATTATCAGTATACAGGAGCAATAAAGGTATTTATGCCCAAATTATTGACGATCTTAAAGGACATACACTTGTAAGCGCCTCTGTATCAGAATTATCTAATTCAAAAGGCACTAAAGTTGAATTAAGTAAAGGTGTTGGACAACTTCTTGCTGAGAAAGCGGTTAGTAATGGTATCTCTGAAGTAATATTTGACAGAGGAGGTTACCTATATCATGGTAGGGTAAAAGCATTGGCAGATGGCGCCAGAGAGGGTGGTCTTAAATTCTAAATATTATGTCTCAAGTGAATATCAGATCAGTAAAAGCTAGCGAAATAGACCTTAAAGAAAGGGTTGTATCTATTCAGCGTGTAGCAAAAGTAGTTAAAGGTGGTAGAAGATTTAGTTTTTCAGCTATCGTGGTTGTTGGAGACAACAATGGTGTTGTAGGTTATGGACTTGGTAAAGCCAATGAAGTTACTGATGCTATTACTAAAGGTATAGATGATGCCAAAAAGAACCTTATAAAAGTACCAGTATTAAAAGGTACCATCCCACATGAAGTTCTTGGTAAATATAGTGGCGGTTTTGTTCTTTTAAAGCCAGCCTCTCCAGGTACTGGTGTTATAGCAGGAGGTGCTATGCGTGCGGTACTTGAAAGTGCAGGTGTTAAGGATGTTTTAGCTAAATCAAAAGGGTCATCTAACCCGCACAATGTTGTTAAGGCTACATTTAATGCCTTAGTTAAAATGAGAGCTCCACACGTAGTTGCTGAACAAAGGGGAGTTTCTTTGTCAAAAGTTTTTAATGGATAATCAAATGGCAAAAGTAAAAATTACCCAGATTAAAAGTACAATTGACAGACCAGAGGTTCAGAAACGTACTATCAAGGCTCTTGGACTTGGAAGAATCAATAAAAGTGTCCAGGTGGAGTTAACTCCTCAAATCCAAGGCATGATCAACAAAGTGCATCATTTAGTTGCAGTTAACAACGCCTAATACGGCGCAGTGATATTACTCTTTGAAACTTTTTTAAAGGAAAAAATATTATGAATCTTAGTTCATTAAAACCAGCAGCTGGGTCTGTTAAAAATAAAAAAAGAATAGGACGTGGTCCTGGTTCTGGCAGAGGAGGAACTTCTACTAGAGGTCATAAAGGTGCTAAATCTAGATCTGGTTACTCTGTAAAAGGTGGTTTTGAAGGTGGTCAGATGCCTCTTCAAAGACGTATACCTAAGTTTGGATTCAAAAGCCCAAATAGAGTAGAATATAAAGCAATCAACCTAGATGCACTTCAAAATTTAGCTGAAAAAGCATCAGTTGATACTATTGATGTTGATGTTCTTGTCAACAATGGACTAATGTCAAAAAATGACAAAGTCAAGGTGTTAGGAAGAGGAGAGATTACTAAAAAACTGGAAGTAAAAGTTCATGCGTTTTCTTCTTCTGCTGTTAAAGCTATTGAAAAAGCAGGCGGGAAAGCAGTTACTCTTTAATTGATGAAAAAATTTATTCAGACCATACGTGATATCTTCTCTATAGAAGATCTGAGAATAAGAATATTGAATACACTCGGGTATTTGGTAATCTTTCGTCTCGGGTCTTTTGTAGTATTACCCGGTGTTAACCCTGATACAGTCGGAGCAGCACAGGATAATAATATTCTTGGTCTCTTTGATACTTTATTAGGAGGAGCATTTAGTAATGTTTCTGTCTTTGGATTAGGTATCATGCCATATATATCTGCATCTATTGTTATGCAGCTCTTAACTTTTGCAGTTCCTACATTTCAGAAAATGCAAAAGGAAGGGGATTCTGGTAGAAAAAAAATTAATCAAATTACCAGGGTACTAACTGTAGCAATCTGTTTGGCTCAAGGAATTGGCTATCTTTCTGCTACTGTTACACCAGATATGTTATATCCTGGAGGTGATACGGTCTTAATGAACGCTACCAGGTTAATTGTGCTTGTTTCAGGTACAATTTTCACCATGTGGTTGGGAGAGAAAATTACTGACAGAGGGATAGGAAATGGTATTTCTATGCTAATTATGATCGGTATTATATCTAGATTTCCTCAAGCCATTATAATTGAAGCATTAGCAAGAGAACTATCAGGTGCTTTCATTTTCTTAATTGAAATGGTTGCCTTGTTCTTTGTTATCATGGGCGTTGTTATGCTCACGCAAGCGATAAGAAAGATTCCTGTTCAATATGCAAAGCAGGTGGTTGGAAATAAAGTATACGGTGGTCAAAGACAGTATATACCTTTAAAGGTTATTGCAGCAGGTGTTATGCCAATTATATTTGCTCAATCTATTATGTTCCTCCCAGCTATGATAGCTTCTATATGGGCAGACACTAGTGACTTGGCTGGATCTATCGGAGCTACATTTGCAGACTTTACTTCGTGGCAATATAATGTGGTGTTTGCCATATTGATTATATTGTTCACTTTCTTCTACACCGCCCTAACGGTTAATCCAAATCAAATTGCGGATGACCTGAAGAGAAATGGGGGATTTGTTCCAGGTGTAAAACCAGGAAAAGCTACATCTGAGTTTATTGACAGTGTTTTATCAAAAATAACTTTGCCTGGTTCTGTATTCCTTGCGGTAGTTGCCATATTACCAGCTATTGCAGCAGTAACTGGTATTACCAGAGAATTTTCGTATTTTTACGGAGGAACATCCTTGCTTATCATGGTAAGTGTTATTCTTGATACTATTCAGCAAATAGATAGCTATCTGTTGATGAGAAATTATGAAGGAATGATGAAATCTGGCCGCTTGAAAGGCAGATCATCTAACAATATTGCAGCTGCGTCCTAATGATCTTTTATAAGACAGAAGAAGAAATTGATCTAATACGGCAAAGTGCTCAAGTTTTAGGTAAAGCGCACGCTGAAGTTGCCAAGTTAATTAAACCTGGCATTACTACAAATGAACTTGATAAATGTGCTTACGATTTTATCTTAAGCCAAGGTGGAAAACCTTCCTTCAAAGGTTATAATGGTTTCCCTGGTTCATTATGTATTTCAGTAAATGAAGTCGTTGTTCATGGAATCCCAGGAGATTATACCTTAAAAGAAGGTGATATTATATCAATCGACTGTGGTGTATTCTTAAATGGATTTCATAGTGACAGTGCATATACATATACTGTAGGTAATGTCGACGAAGAAGTAAAAGCCTTATTGCGTGCTACGAAAGAATCGCTCTATTTAGCTATTGAACAGGCTGTAGTTGGTAATAGGATAGGAGATATTGGCTTTGCAGTTCAAAATTATGTGGAAAATAAAGGGTATACTGTAGTTAGGGAGCTTGTTGGGCATGGCCTAGGGAGATCTTTACATGAGTCACCTGAGGTGCCAAATTATGGAAAGAGGGGAAAAGGTTTTAAATTGCAGGAAGGTTTGGTTCTTGCTATAGAGCCGATGGTTAATTTAGGCAAAAAGAACATAGTTCAGGAACAAGACGGTTGGACCATCAGAACAAGTGATAGAAAACCTTCTGCACATTTTGAACATACTGTAGTTGTACGTAAGAATGAAGCAGAAGTTTTGACAACTTTTGATTATATAGAAGAAATAATAGGGAGAAATTAATGGCAAAACAGTCATCAATAGAACAAGACGGAACTATCATAGAAGCATTATCCAATGCAATGTTTAGAGTGGAACTTGAGAATGGACATCAAGTTATAGCGCACATTTCCGGTAAAATGAGGATGAACTATATTAAAATTTTGCCTGGGGACAGGATCAAGCTTGAAATGTCTCCATATGATCTAACTAAAGGAAGAATAGTATACAGATATAAATAAAACAGTAATGAAAGTTAAAGCATCTGTTAAGAAGAGAAGTGTTGACTGTAAAGTCATAAGACGTAATGGCAAAATTTACGTCATCAATAAAAAGAATCCAAGGTTTAAACAAAGACAAGGTTAATACGCTATGGCTAGAATTGCTGGGGTAGATATTCCCGACAACAAGCGCGGTGAGGTTTCGCTTACATACATATTTGGAATCGGGCGCAGATCCGCACAACAAATCCTTACAAAGGCTTCCATAGACTGGAACAAGAAAGTTAGCGAATGGACAGAAGAAGAGTCTATTGCTATACGTAATATCATCAGTCAGGAATTCAAAGTTGAAGGTGTTCTTAAGTCTGAGGTGCAATTAAGTATTAAGCGTTTGCTTGATATTGGTTGTTACAGAGGCCTTAGGCATAGAAAAGGGCTGCCAGTAAGAGGTCAGCGTACTAAGAATAACTGTAGGACCAGAAAAGGTAAGCGTAAAACTGTTGCTAACAAGAAGAAAGCTACTAAATAATAATTAAGGTTATGGCTCAACAAGCAAGTAAGAGAAAAGATAAGGCTAAGAAGCGTGTGGTAGTGGTTGAACCTATGGGTCAAGCACATATTAAATCTACATTTAATAATATCATCATATCTTTGACCAATAGTTCAGGTCAGGTTATATCATGGGCTTCTGCCGGAAAAATGGGTTTCAGGGGGTCAAAAAAGAATACTCCTTATGCAGCTCAAGTTGCTGCTCAGAATTGTGCACAGACCGCTTATGATCTTGGGTTAAGAAAAGTAGAGGTTTTTGTTAAAGGACCTGGTTCCGGAAGGGAATCTGCTATCAGAACTTTACAGAATTCAGGTATAGAAGTTACCATGATCAAAGATGTAACTCCTCTTCCGCATAATGGTTGCAGACCTCCAAAGAGAAGGAGGGTATAAACTTCTATAACTTTTACAGATTATATAAATATTACAATGGCTAGATTTAGAGGACCAAAAACGAAAGTTTCCAGAAAATATAATGAGCCTATTTTCGGATCAAATAAAGCTTTGCAGAAAAAGCCTTATGGTCCGGGTATGCATGGCAGAGGGCGTAGAAGAAAACAATCTGAATACGCTGTTCAATTGGCTGAGAAGCAAAAAGTAAAGTATATTTATGGGCTGTTGGAAAAACAGTTCGCCAATCTCTTTGACAAAGCAGCGAGAAGAGAAGGTATCACTGGTGAAAACCTTTTGAAGTATCTTGAGTCAAGATTGGATAATGCAGTATATAGATTAGGGATTGCTCCAACAAGAAGGGCAGCCAGACAACTTGTTCTTCATAAGCATATCAAAGTGAATGGAGAAATAGTTAATATTCCTTCTTATACACTGGTTCCTGGTGACATTGTTTCAGTAAGAGAAAAGTCCAAGTCTCTTGAGGCTATTACAGACAGTCTTTCTGGAAGAGGTGCCAAGAAGTTCAGCTGGTTCGAATGGGATCAAGGCTCTATGGCGGGCAAGTATGTATCTTACCCTCAGAGAGATGAAATTCCTGAAAAAATTCAGGAACAATTGATTGTCGAGCTTTATTCGAAATAATTAATTTTTTTCCGGAAATCTTTTAAACTGATTACCTATGTCTATATTAGCATTTCAAATGCCTGAAAAAGTGGTTATGGAAAAAGCAGACGATTTCCATGGTCTGTTTGAATTCAAACCACTAGAGAAGGGGTATGGTGTCACCATTGGTAATGCTTTAAGAAGAATTTTACTTTCTTCTCTGGAAGGACATGCTATTACCGGCATTAAAATTCCGGGTGTTCTCCATGAATTTTCATCTATCGAAGGGGTTAAAGAAGATGTTACAGAAATCATCTTGAACCTTAAAATGGTGAGATTCAAAAAAATATCTGAGGCCAACGAAAATAAAATCGTTGTTTCTCTTAAAAAACAAGAAGTTTTTAAAGCTGGTGATATTGAAAAATTCACTACTGGTTATAAAGTTCTTAATCCTGACTTTGTTATTTGTCATCTTGACTCATCGGTCAATATTGATGTAGAGCTAAACTTAGAAAAGGGTAGAGGATATGTTCCGGCAGAGGAAAATAAACCTAGTGAGCAGGTTTTTGGATATATTCCTATTGACGCTATTTTTACTCCTATTAAGAATGTAAAATATAGCGTAGAGAATACTAGGGTAGAGCAAAAAACTGACTACGAAAAACTTTTATTAGAAATACAAACCGACGGATCAATACATCCAGAAGATGCATTGAAAGGTGCTGCCAATATTTTGATCAAGCATTTTATGCTGTTCTCTGATCAGAATATGACATTTGAAACCGCTAAGCCAGAAGAGCAAGAAACTGTAGATGAAGAGTATCTTCACATGCGTAAGTTATTGAAGACTTCTCTCAACGACCTTGATCTTTCTGTAAGAGCATACAACTGTCTTAAAGCTGCAGATATTAAAACGCTTGGCGACCTTGCAAAATTGAATCTTCAGGACATGATGAAGTTCCGTAATTTCGGAAAGAAATCTCTTGCGGAGCTTGAACAGCTAATTGCAGACAAGAACCTTCATTTCGGAATGGACCTGTCGAAATATAAACTTGATGAGGATTAACAATAATGAGACACGGAAAGAAATTTAACCACTTAGGAAGAACCGCTTCGCATAGAAGAGCGTTGCTTTCAAATATGGCTTCTTCTTTGATTTTGCACAAAAGAATCTCAACGACTGTTGCTAAAGCTAAAGAGTTGAGGAAGTATGTAGAGCCTCTTTTAACTAAAGCAAAGACTGATTCTACACATTCAAGAAGAACGGTTTTTTCTTACCTGCAAGACAAAGAGTCTGTTCGCGAACTTTTTGACCAGGTATCTCAGAAAATCGCCGAAAGACAAGGAGGGTATACCAGAATTATTAAAACGGGTGCCAGACTTGGTGACAACGCAGAAATGTGCCTTATAGAGCTTGTAGACTATAATGATCTTTATAGTCGTGGAGCAGGAAAAGAGGCTGGAAAAGCTAAAACTCGTAGAAGCCGTAGAAGAAAATCTTCTGGATCTGCTGAAGCTAAAGAAACTTCCGCTGCGTCTTCATCTGAACCAAAAGCTAAAAGTAAAGATGTTGAAAAACCAGCTTCTGCTGAGTCTAAATCTTCTAATACTGAAGGCTCTGAAAAAGAATAACTATATATACAATATATATTGTTTATTAGGATTAAAAAGGATTTGACTTTTGTCATATCCTTTTTTTATTTTGTAAAAAGTAGTTATGATGGAAAATCAAAGTCGCCGAGAGGCCTACCTTATGCTTGAGGATGGCACATTGTTTAAAGGTACTGCTGTTGGGAAAGTAGGAACAACTACCGGTGAAATTTGTTTTAACACTGGTATGACTGGTTACCAGGAGATATATACGGATCCTTCATACTTTGGTCAAATCATTGTTAATACCACTACCCATATAGGTAACTACGGTGTCATGAATGAAGAGCAGGAGTCTGATTCTGTTAAGTTCAGTGGTTTAGTTTGCAAGTCTTTTTCCGAACTTTATTCTCGAAAAATTGCTGATTCTTCTCTCCAGGAATATTTCGAAAATCAAAATATAGTAGGTATTGCTAATGTTGATACACGTCAACTAGTTAGATATATCCGTAGTAAGGGGGGGATGAATGCTGTCATATCTTCTGAAGTTGCTGATGTTGATAAACTTAGAGAGACAGTCAACAAAACGCCTTCTATGAAAGGACTTGAACTCTCCTCTAAAGTTTTCACTAATGAACCTTATTATTTTGGCGATCCAAACTCCCCTTATAGAATTGCGGTTTTGGACTTGGGTATTAAAAAAAGTATATTGAAAAACTTTATAGAGAGAGGTTGTTATTGTAAAGTTTTTCCAGGAAATACTTCTTTTGAGGAAATGCAAGCTTGGAACCCTAGTGGTTATTTTATTTCTAATGGACCTGGCGACCCTGCTGCCACTAAATATGCTATTAATACTGTTAAAGATATTTTAAAGGTTGAAACCCCTTTATTTGGAATTTGCCTAGGGCATCAAGTCTTGGCAGAAGCGAATGGAATTACTACTTTTAAAATGCACCATGGCCACAGAGGACTTAACCATCCTGTAAAGAACCTTATTACAGGAAAATGTGAAGTTACTTCGCAAAATCACGGTTTTAGCGTTAACTTGGATGATGTAAAGAAAAACCCTGATGTGGAGGTGACACATATTAACTTGAATGACAATACAGTTGAAGGTATACGTTTGAAAAACAAAAAAGCATTCTCTGTACAGTATCACCCAGAATCTTCTCCAGGCCCTCACGATTCGAGGTATCTTTTTGATGATTTTGTTTCACTGCTTAAATAAGAATTTTTTATATAACCAAAGAAAACAATGAGCTACATTGAAGAAATCAAAGCCCGTCAGATTTTTGACTCTAGAGGTAATCCTACTGTTGAAGTAGATGTTTATACCGAAACTGGTATTTTAGGAAGGGCTGCTGTCCCTTCTGGTGCTTCTACCGGAAAACATGAAGCTGTAGAACTTCGTGACGGCGATAAGTCTGCTTATATGGGTAAATCTGTGTTGAAAGCAATACAGAATGTTAATGACAAAATTGCCCCTGAACTTATTGGTATGTCCATCTTCGAGCAAAATTTGCTTGACAAGATGATGATCGACCTAGACGGGTCTGAGAACAAAGGTAATTTAGGTGCAAATGCCATCTTAGGTGTTTCTTTAGCTATCGCTAAAGCTGCGGCGGAAGAAACTGGTATTCCTTTGTATCGTTACATCGGTGGTGTTAGCGCCAATACGCTTCCTGTACCTATGATGAACATCATGAATGGTGGTAGCCACGCTGATAACTCAATCGACTTTCAGGAGTTTATGATTATGCCTACTGGTGCTTCTTCTTTCAGAGAAGCAATGAAGATGGGCTCAGAAGTATTCCATCATTTGGCTAAAGTGCTTAAATCTAAAGGAATGTCTACTAACGTAGGTGATGAAGGTGGTTTTGCCCCTAATATCCCTTCTAACGACGAAGCACTTCAAACTATCCTTCAGGCAATTGAATCTGCAGGTTACAGACCTGGAGAAGATATATTCATTGCTATGGATGCAGCTACTTCTGAATTCTATGATCCTGAAACTAAACTTTACCACTTAAAGAAATCAACTGGTGATAAGCTTACTTCTTCGGAAATGGCTAACTTCTGGAAAGAATGGGTTGATAAGTATCCTATTATTTCTATTGAAGATGGCATGGATGAGGATGACTGGGATGGCTGGAAAGAGCTTACTGAGTTAGTAGGAGACAAAGTTCAACTTGTAGGAGATGACCTTTTTGTTACTAATGTTAATAGATTGCAAAAAGGAATAGACCAAAATATCGCTAACTCTATTCTTATAAAAGTTAACCAAATTGGTTCTTTGTCTGAAACTATTAATGCAGTTAACCTTGCTAAGAAAAACAGTTATACAAGTGTTATGTCTCACCGTTCTGGTGAAACAGAAGATACTACTATTGCTGATTTAGCAGTAGCGCTTAATACAGGTCAGATTAAAACTGGTTCTTGCTCTCGTTCTGATAGAATGGCTAAGTACAACCAGTTATTAAGGATAGAAGAAGAGTTGGAAGATGCGGCTATTTTCCTAGGTAAAAACTTCCGTAAATAATATTATCCTTCAATAAGTAAAAAAAGCCCCTGTATGGGGCTTTTTTTATGCGCTATTATTTTATAACTTTATATAACCTGAAATATGCTATAGAACCTTCTATTGCGTAGAAAAATAACTTCAATTCAGTCGCTTCGCTCACATTTGTGTCTTAACCATAGTGCTGCTATGCTATGCGACCCAAATGTGCTGATTTATTGTTATTTTGTTCTTTTGACGAAGTCTATCGCATAATTCAGGTAAATTGGGCTTAAATATTATTCGCTTATGAATTTCTCACAACTTTATAAAAAGTACCAACCTGTTGTAATTAACGGGTTTAAGAATTTCTATATAATGTTTGCCCTTTCTTTTTTTGTATGGATGCTTTTTTTCGATTCCAATGATTTTATTAGTCAATACCGTACTAGTAAAAATCTACGGGAAATGAAAAAGGAAAAAGCTTATTACGAGTCTAAAATTGAAGAAGTGAAAGATGAACAGGCTGCACTGTTTTCTGACCCTTCTCGTCTTGAAAAATTTGCTCGTGAAAATTATCGTATGAAAAAAGAAAATGAAGATGTTTTTATAATTGTAGAAGAGTAAGCTGTTGTTTACGACGCTTTGTTGATAATGTCTTTATAATTGGCTAATAACCTCTTGTAGGTTTAGTAGTTAATTATATAAAGGAAATGTGAAAGATATGAGGAAGTTGGTATGTGGAGTCCTTTTGATAGCAGGAGGGCTTAGCTTTTCTGCTAGTGATGCTAGGGTAGCTGACGTTTATAGTTACCATACTAGCGAAAAAGTTGAAGTTGATCCAGGAGATCGCCAAAAAAGGAAAGCCGAGAGAAATAAAAGGAAGCTTGAGCGGAAAGAGCAGCGTTTACTTCGCAAGCATAAGCGAAAAGCTAAAAGGCTAAAGAAAAAAAACAAAAGAAAGTATTTCAGAGGAAGAAAAAAAGAGGTCAAAAGAAATACAAGTCGTTTTGGCCCTTCACCTTTTAAATCTAAAAAGGAATATAATATTTGATTCAACAGGGGGGATTTAGTGGTCTGACTTCGACACTGTAACTTCAAAATTTAAAAGAACGGTCAGTCTGCCCTACGTTTCCAACCCAAGTAGTTTGTAAAGTCTTTTTAACCTGAAATATGCAATAAAAGAAATTTCTATTACATATTTCAGGTTATTTCTTATTCAGCAATAAAGTTTAATGGTTGCTGTAGGTTTAGTGGTGCGATGTAGTTTGCCACTACATCTACGGAGGTTCCATAAGAAAACTTGATTTTAGGCCTTCTGAAACACTTTTATCCACCTGTACCCATATCCTTCAATTGAGAATACTTCTTGGCTGTCTTCTGTTTTGTAAACCCGGTCTCCAAAAATATTTACAAGTTGAGCGTTTTTTAGGTATGGTGTTTTTATTTTTACCTCAGCTTTTGCCTCACCAAAATTATGTAGGCAAAGCAATTTTTGATCCTGCCATTCTGCTTCACAGGCAAACACTTGTGCGTTATTGGTTGTTAAGGTCTTCCAGTTTCCATTGCCTATTTCAGGACATTTTTTTCTTACCCTGATTAGGTTCTCCATCCAATGCATCAGGGAATCGGGTTCGCTCATTTGTTGGAGTACATTGATTTTATGGTAGCTAAAAGCACCTTCGGTGACTAAAGGGCATACAAGTTTATTGGTTTCTGCCTTTGAAAAGCCTCCATTTTTTGCATTGGACCATTGCATAGGCGTTCGTACACTTGTTCGGCCTGAAAGGGCTAGGTTATCTCCCATGCCCAACTCTTCGCCATAGCTTATCATCGGTATGCCCTGCAAACTAAACAGCAAACTATAGAACATTTCTATTCTTTTGCGGTCACCGTTAACCATTGGAGGAAACCTTCTGCGTATACCATGACCAAATATCCGCATTTCCTCTTGTGGAGCAAAGGTTTCAAAAACCTCATTCCGTTCTTCTTCGGTTAGGTATTCTAAGTTTAGCTCATCGTGGTGACGAATAAAGTTTACCCATTCGGCTGGTTCAATATTACAGATTTCTTTATATGTTTTATACAGGGGAGACGCATCTTTTCTGGCCAGGGACAAGAACATATTTTTATTTACCATAAAATTGAAAAGCAAATGGAGCCTGTCTTTCTGGCCAAAGTATTCCTTAAGCTTATCATATTCAACATTAGCCTCTCCTATAAGAACAGCTTCTGCATTTCTCCCTTTCTGAAAATCTCTAAAAATATTTAGAATGTGGTGCAGGTTATCTTTATCCTCATGGACTTGCTCTATTGTTTCTGTCAGAATATGTGCTGCATCTATTCTAAACCCTGAAATACCTAGCTCAAGCCAAAAGCCCATAATTTTAAGGATTTCTGCTTGTACTGTAGGGTTGTCAATGTTTAGGTCTGGTTGTTCCTTGAAAAAGTGGTGGAGGTAATAGGCGTCAGCCATTTCGTCGTATTCCCAAACGCTATGTTCTATCCCGTTGAAGACAACCCGCTCCTTCTTTTCACTTTTAGGTTCTTTGACCCAAATATAATAATCCCGATATGGAGAATCGGGGCTTTTTCGGCTTTCTTGGAACCAGGGATGCTCTATCGATGTGTGGTTTACTACCAGGTCAATAATCACTTTGATTCCAAATGCTTTTGCTTGATGGACAAAATCTACAAAGTCGCCTAGGTTTCCTAGCCTTGGATCAATGTTAAAATAATCTTTAACATCATAGCCATTGTCTCTGTTTGGCGTAGGGTAAAATGGCAGGATCCAAATACAGTCAATGCCTAGACCTGCCAAATAATGAAGTTTTTGCTTGAGTCCTTGAAAATCGCCTATTCCATCTCCATTTGCATCATAAAAGGATTCAACATCTAACCTGTATATAATAGCATTTTTATACCAGTTCTTCATATTTTACCCTATCCGTTTTTTATTGTGCGTAGGCCATGGTGGTCAACAAAGCATTTTCTGATTGTCTGGAGTCTAATCTAGTGTGCTGTACCACTATTGGAACATCTGACAAGATTACACTCGCATAGTCTGTGTCTCTTGGAACAGGTTCTGGGGTCTCTAGTTCATTAAACCTGATGTGTCTTGTCCTTTGGGCAGGAACGTTGATTTTGTAAGGGCCGGCAGGTTCTCGGTCTTCAAAATAAATGAATACCTGTACTTGGGCATCCTTCTCACTTGCATTTAAAATACATGCAGTTTCATGACTTTCCATTTGGGGTTCTGGGCCAGTGCTGTCACCAGGAATATAGCCTTCCGCTATTGCCCAATGTGTTTTTCCTATTGTCTGTTTCATACAATCAAAGTTGTTTTTTTTAGAAAAAACTGATTGTACGTGTGTATGTTTAAGCTTGAACCCAAATTATAGCCACTTCTTTTTTTGCAAAGCAGAATTGAATCAGTTATTTGCTTGCCTTATGCATTAGATTTCGTTGTGAGGGGCAAAAGAATAAAAATCAGCGTATTTGGTATGCAAAGCATAGTGGTTCTATGGTTAAAAACCAAATACGAGCGAAGTCTGATTTGAAGTTATTTTGCCACGCAATAGAAAGTTCTAATGCATATTTCAGGTTCATCATAACCACAGCTATGCTCTGCAACACAAGTGGGCTAAATATTTGTATTAGCCCCTTATGATGGCACCTCTTGGCGCAATTAGGGGTTAAAGACTAAATTTCGAAATGGAAGCCTTTTTCTTTCAGTGAATGGTAAATGGCAGGGTCAAAGCTATACAATCTTGCCGCTCTATGTGCAACATTCTGTTGTATTTCATCTAGAGGCAGGAGCAAGTTCATTTTTAGGAGCTTTTTTCTGAAATTCCTTTTGTCCAACTTTTTTAAAAGTGTGGCTTCGTATAGCTGTTGAATTTCCGTTAAGGTAAATTTTTCAGGTAATAGCTCAAAGCCTATAGGCTCGTACCGGACTTTTCTTCTGAGTTTTTGCAGTGAAGTGTCAAAAATATCTTTATGGTCAAAAGGTAGTTCAGGTAGTGTGTTGATATTGCACCACTTTACTTCTGTGGCCAAAGGGCCAGGTTTTAGTTGATAAGCTTCAGGTTTAACTAATGCATAATAGGCAATGGTAATAACCCGGCGCAGTGGGAAACGCTTTAGCTCTCCAAAGGTATGTACCTGTTCCATATAAAGATTGGATACGCCAGTAAGTTCCTCCAAGATTCTCCTGGCCGACTGGTCTAAGTCTTCATCCTCTAATACAAACCCGCCAGGAAGTGCCCATTTGCCAAATTCAGGTTCTTGGGCTCTCCTAATTAGTAATACTTTTAACTCTGCATTCTCAAAACCAAAGATTACACAATCGATGGAGAGCGATGGTATTATTCCTTCTTCAGTCACTTTGCTATTATAACTTTTCATTAAAAAAGACTCTAATATAGCAAAAAAATGTTAGAATTGCACAATTTGAATATTGTGGGGTTTGCGTTCGCTTAAATGGTTTAGAACAAAAAGGACACTTTTTTACAATATTTTTGATAAGTATACTTTTTACTATAGTACTTTTATGTCCATGTCTTTTTTGAAGGATAATAATGAATAAGAATCGAAGGTGGTCTTTTAGGTTGTTTTATGTGGTCTTTAGCACAGCCTTATTGGCTTGTAGTGATAAGAAGGGTATTGCAGATTATAAAGATGCAAATTTGCCGGCAGAGGTGCGCGCAGAGGCTTTGTTGCAGGAAATGACTATCGAAGAAAAAGTTGCCCAACTTACATGTATTTGGCAGGACAAGGTCAATATGCTGCATGAAGACGGTAGCTTTAATGAAGAAGGGGCAATAAAGTACTTTGGCGGCCACAGCATAGGACAGATAGCCCGTCCGTCGGAAAAGAAAAATGCCCGGCAGATGGCAGAGTTTACTAATAAGGCACAAAAGTTTTTTACTGAAAATACCCGATTGGGCATACCTGTTATTTTCCATGAAGAGTGTTTACATGGTCATGCAGCACCTGACGGTACCAGCTTTCCTCACCCAATAGCTTTGGCAGGCACTTTTGATCCTGAGCTGGTTGAGTCGCTTTACCGAATGACTGCCAAAGAGGTACGTTTAAGGGGAGGGCACCAAGCTCTGACGCCTGTTGTGGATATAGCAAGAGATCCGAGATGGGGAAGGGTAGAGGAAACTTTTGGAGAGGATCCTTATTTGGTAAGTAGAATGGGCTTGGCATCTGTCATAGGTTTTCAGGGGCGAGAGAAAAATATTGGGAAGGAAAGTGTGTTGGCTACTTTGAAGCACTTTGCCGCACATGGTGAGCCGGAGTCTGGTACAAACTGTGCCCCTGCGAATATATCTGAAAGGGTTCTTAGGGAAGTGCACCTTTTACCTTTTAAAGTGTGTGTGGAAGAGGGTGGGGTACGAAGCATTATGGCTTCTTATAATGAAATTGATGGCATTCCTTCTCATGTTAACCATTGGCTCTTGAAAGATGTGCTACGGGGAGAGTGGGGCTTTGATGGTACCGTCGTTTCTGATTATTATGCCATAGAGGAGCTTATGACGAGGCATAAGGTAGTAGGAGATAAAAAAAGTGCTGCCATTAACGCTTTGCGTGCCGGAGTGGATATGGAGTTGCCCAATCCTTCTTGTTATAATAAACTTGCAGAAGCCGTGAAAGAGAACCCGGAACTTCTGAAGTTTATTGATGCTGCTGTTTTAAGAGTTCTGAAACTCAAGTTTGAACTAGGCCTTTTTGAAAATCCTTATGTTGAACCTGATGCCGCAGAGGAATTTACTGGTTGTGAGGATAACCGCAAGTTGGCATTGGAGGCTGCTAAGCGGTCAATTGTTTTGTTGAAGAATGAAAACAACCTTGCCCCTATTGACAGAAACAGTATAAAAAAGCTTGCTGTGATAGGCCCTAATGCTGATAAAGTTTTGTGCGGTGGATATAGTGATAAGCCAAAACAATTTATTAGCATACTTCAAGGGATTCAGGAAAAAGTAGGGAAAGACATTGAAGTTTTATACAGTGAAGGATGTAAGATTACAGAAGATGGAAACTGGTATGAAGCCCCTGTGCATCTTAGCGATGCCGCAGAAGATAGAAAGAAGATTAAAGAGGCTGTAAAGATCGCTCAACAGGCAGATGCGGTTGTACTTTGCGTGGGCGGAAATGAACTAACTTCTAGGGAAGCATGGGATGATAGTCACATGGGCGATAGGAATAGCTTGGAAATGGTCGGGCTTCAGGAAGAACTTATTAAAGCGGTTCTAGAAACGGGTAAGCCAGTTTATACTTTTCTTTTTAACGGTCGGCCTTTGAGTATAAATTATTTGGCAGAACATGCTCCTGTTATTTTTGAGGCTTGGTATTTGGGACAGGAAACAGGGTATGCAGTGGCTGATGTTCTGTTTGGTGATTACAATCCAGGCGGAAAGCTTGCTATTTCAATTCCCCGTTCTGTGGGACATGTTCCTGCATATTACAACTATAAACCTACCGCGCGGAGGGGATATTTATTTGAGGATGTTTCACCTCTTTACCCTTTTGGGCATGGGCTAAGTTATACATCTTTTGATATCAGTAACTTGAAAACGAAAGTGGATAAAATTCATTCAGGAGATAGTTTACATGTATCTGTGGATGTTGTCAATACAGGCTATCTGGCAGGGGATGAGGTCATACAGTTATACATAAGAGATGTTGTAAGTTCTGTAACACGTCCAGTCCTTGAATTAAAAGATTTTCAGAGAATCTCTTTGGAACCAGGGGAAAAAAAGAACGTATCTTTTTATATCACTCCTGAAAAGTTGGCTTTTTATAACTTGGAGATGAATTTTGAAGTAGAACCCGGTGAGTTTGAAGTTATGATTGGAAATTCTAGTACAAATTTGCTCACTGCCACATTTGAAGTGTTAGCTCCTTAGTGTTAAGCAGTAGTGTGAGATAACTGGTTTGGTTTTTACAGTGGAAACACTTACTTTTCGATGTAAATGATATTATTTTCATAAATTATTTAACTATATTTATTTCTTTAAACAAACAAAAGGCGTTATGAAAAAAGTTATGTTGTTCTTTTTGATGATTATGGTAGGTAAGTTTGCCATAGCTCAGGGTGTTTTACCTATAGACGAAGAAACTGGGAAAGTTATGTTTTCTGAAGTGGTTCCGGTAGATAATAATAACCAGAAAGACCTTTTCACTAAGGCAAGAAATGTAGGTAGTTCTAAAAAGGAAGACATATTAAAAGATGATGAGGCTGAAGGGATCTTTAAAACTAAGGGGAAGTTTGGTGTTAAGTACCCAAGCCCGATGAGAGGGATGATGCATGACGGAACCGTAAGCTATACGTTAAGTATAATGGTGAAGGATGGAAGGTATAAGTATGAAATTACAGATTTTGAGCATTCTTCTCCTAAAGCAAGTGGAGGAAAGTTAGAAAGCAAACTCCCAGAATGTGGTAAGTATACACTTACAGAAAGTGGTTGGTCAACAATCAAAAAAGAGACTAAAAAGGAAGTTGAAGGTATTATTGAAAACTTAAAGGCGGCAATGGCTAAGGCTCCTGCTGCTGATAAAGATGACTGGTAGGATCTATTGAACTGACGTAGTCTAAAAAACTTTAACATTACGGTTGTATTGCCACAGGGACACTTTTCTAAAGTGTCCTTTGTTTTGATGGTAGGGAGGAAGTAATTATGGATCGTAATCGTGGTAATAAATCGTCTCCCGAACTTTCAGCGATATGGATTAATCAGGAAGGGAAGTTGTGTGAAATGTTCCGTATGGGAGATGCAGTTGTAAATCGGCTGTTTAATTGTGTGAAATGGAATTGGGACGGAAGCTTAAAACTTAGCTTTAACCCAGAATTTATAACCCAGGCAGGGTGGTGAAAAAAGAGGCAGGGCATATTGTTCTGCCTCTTTTTTTGCTGAGGTGTATAATATGGACTAGGAATTTCAAATCAGTCGCTTCGATCGTATTTGTCTGTTAACTATAACGCTGTTATGTTTTGCGACCCATAAGTGCTGATTTATTGTTATTTTAAAATCTGTCGTATAAGTGACATCTAGAAATTAGCTTTCTGCTTACACCGGAGCTGTTGTGTGTTGCTGATTAACTTTTCTCTTTTTTTTATTGTTTTTACTTCAGAGGGAAGAAAATGTGAAAGGAGGGGAAATGCGATCAATCTGGTCTGGAGCCATTAGTTTTGGCCTTGTCAATATTCCAATTAAGCTATATAGTGCCGTAGGGGATACTTCGCTAAGTTTTAGGCAGCTTTCTGCCAAAGACCATGCGCCTGTTCGGTATAAGAAGGTCTCATCGGCTGATGGTGAAGAACTACAGGCCAATGATATTGTTAAAGGTTATGAGTATGCCAAAGGGCAATATCTAATTGTAAGCGAGGAAGACTTGGAGAAGGTGAGTCCTGAAAAAACCAAGTCTGTAGACATACAGCAGTTTATTTTCGAAGAGGAAATTGATCCCATTTTTTTTGATAAACCATATTATTTAGAACCTGACAAGACAGCTTCAAAACCTTATGCTTTGCTAAGAGAGGCATTGGCTAAAAGCAATAAAGTTGGAATCGCTTCATTTGTATTGCGAAACAAGGAGCATATTGCTGTGATAAAGCCAGTGGACAAAGTATTGGTGTTAAGCATTCTTAGATATGCCGATGAAGTACGTGATCCCAATGAGTTAAATTTGCCTGAGCATGATGTGGTCAATGACAAAGAACTGGAAATGGCTGAAATGCTGATAAACCAGCTGACAGATGATTTTGATCCACAGCAGTTCCGTGATACCTATTCTGAAGAACTTCGTGAGATCCTTGATGCAAAAGCAAGGGGAGAAGAAGTTGCAGAACGTAAAGAGGAAAAAGTTTCTGTTAAGGCAGATAATTTGTTGGATACGTTACGGGCGAGTTTAGAAGCAGGCAAATCAACTGATCGTCCACCTGCAAAACGTAAAACCTCTGCTAAGAAAAAAGTTAAGAAATAGTACTGAAAACTAGGGCTTATGACGCTGAAGAAGTATGCAGAGAAAAGGGACTTCACTAAAACGCCTGAACCATCAGGTGCTAAAGGGCGGAGTAGTGGTGGATTGAAGTTTACGGTTCAGAAGCACCACGCTAGGAGGTTACACTATGACTTGCGCTTAGAGCTGGATGGGGTAATGGTAAGTTGGGCTGTACCCAAAGGGCCATCAATGCGTCCAGCAGATAAAAGGTTGGCAATGATGGTAGAAGATCATCCCTTAGAGTATCGAGATTTTGAGGGTATAATCCCCAAAGGAAACTATGGAGCAGGTACGGTAATGGTATGGGATGAAGGTTCTTATGCTGTAAAAGAAGTAGATGGGCGCAAGCAGACAGAGGCTACTGTCACAGAGGCTACTGTCAGACAAATGCTTGAGGATGGAAACCTAAAGGTCGTCTTCTATGGCGAGAAAATTAAGGGGGAGTTCGCTTTGGTAAAAAGCAGTCGGGGCGAAAAAGGAAATGAGTGGCTTTTGATTAAGAAAAGGGATGAGTTTGCTACAGAAGAGGATATTCGTGAATGGGACTATTCTGTTAAAACCGGTAGGACATTAGATGAAATAGCGGAAGAAGCCGAAAGGGAAGGCCAGGTATGGTATGGTGGTAAAAATGAATTGACCAACTCTTTTGATGATTCCTTGAAAGGTACGATGCCTACTAATGTGAAGCCTATGTTGGCTACTTTGCTGGATGAGCCTTTTGATTCTGATGAATGGCTTTATGAAATAAAATGGGATGGCTATAGGGCTGTAGCTGAAGTGGTTTATGATAAAGTATACTTATATAGTCGCAATGGGAAAGCTTTTAATGATCACTTTCCAAAAATCGTAGATGCTCTGAAAAAAATGGGAGTTAAAGCGGTTTTTGATGGTGAGGTGGTTGCGGTTGACGAGAAAGGAAGTGCAAGGTTTGATATTATACAAAACTATAAAAGAACTCAAGAAGGAAATATAGTTTACTATGTGTTTGATATCCTTTATCTGGAGGGGTACAATCTCACTTCATTAACCTTATCGGAGCGAAAAAAAATATTAGAAAAAATTCTGCCTGACGATAATGGTATCATTCGATACAACGGGCATGTAGAGCGGGAAGGTAAACGTTTTTTTGAACTGGTAGAAAAAAACGAGCTGGAAGGTATTATTGCCAAAAGGAAAGCGGGTGTTTACCAAACTGGCACTAGAAGCCGTGAATGGCTTAAGATAAAAACTCAACGTAGGCAAGAAGCTGTTATAGTAGGTATTACAGAACCTAAAGGTGGTAGGAAACATTTTGGTGCGCTTTTGTTAGGGCTGTATGAAGGTAATGACTTAAGGTATATTGGAAGGGTAGGGGGCGGTTTTGATGAACGGTTGTTGAAGGAGGTGTACCAAGATTTGGAACCGCTTTTTTCAGATACAACACCCTTGAAAAATGTTCCCAAGCTTAATCAGAAAGTGCAATGGGTAGTGCCTGAAAAGGTTTGTGAAGTGAAGTTTCAGGAGTGGACTTCAGAAGGACTGTTGCGTCAGCCTATCTTTTTAGGCATGCGCGAGGATAAGCCGGTTGAAGATGTCGTTATGGAAAAAGAAAAGCCTGTTGCAAAAGTGCTTAAAACGGCAGAACGTAAAACAGAAGAAAAGACCCAACTGCGCCCTCCTATGGCTCGGCGAGGAAAAGTTGATTTGCCATTTAAGCAACTTTTCAAAAACGGGAATGAAGGTATTGTTGAGATAGATGGTCAGCAGCAGAAAGTAACTAACCTTCAAAAGGTTTATTGGCCTGATGAAGGTTATACTAAAGGAGAGCTGCTGGAATATTACTTTCATATAGCGCCAGTTATTCTGCCTTATTTGATAGACCGGCCTCAGTCTTTGAAACGAAACCCAAACGGGGTGAATAGTAAAGGTTTTTTTCAAAAGAATATGCCAGCTTCTACACCTGATTGGATCTATACAAAAGGTATATTTTCTGAGCACAACCAAGGAGAAATTAATTTTATGTTTTGCCAAAATGTAGCTTCTTTGGTTTATATGGCAAACCTTGGCTGTATAGAAATAAACCCTTGGAGCAGTAGGTTAAATAGCTTGGAGTATCCTGATTATATAGTGATAGATTTAGATCCGCAGGATGTGCCTTTTGAGCAAGTGATAGAAACTGCTTTGGCTGTAAAAAAAGTATTGGATCAGGGAGGCATACAGGGGGTATGTAAAACTTCAGGTTCTCGTGGGTTGCATATTTACATACCACTAGGAGCAAAATACGATTATGACCAGGGGAAAGATTTTGCCCATCTTCTCGCTACCTATGTACATGAACTGGTACCTAAGTTTACAAGCTTGGAACGAAGTCCTTCTAAAAGACGAAATAAAATTTATCTCGATTTTCTTCAAAACAGAAAAGGACAGACTTTAGCGGCACCTTATTGTGTAAGGCCCCGCCCTGGTGCTACGGTATCTACACCGTTGGCCTGGGAAGAGTTAAAGCCCGGGTTGTCGCCTGCTCAATTTACCATGAAAAATATCTTTTCTAGGATAAAGGAAAAAGGAGATTTGTTTCGGCCAATATTGTCTATGGAAAATGACCTTGCAGAGATTTTGGCACGCATTAAATAAAAAAAATTAGGGTTGCCCACTTAGATATCTTATGTGTTATTAGCTTACTTAGGCTCGCTAAGTTACTTTTTGCCTCGCCGGCAGGGCCTTACTTTTTTTCTTAGACAAAAAAAGTAAGCAAAAAAGTCAAGGCCCTGAAATTTGCTAAACTTTATAACCATTACGCTATCCCGATAGCTATCGGGATGAAACTCACCCTCCTTGCGTCGGGCTCAAACAGCAAATTTTTTGGCCGTTTCATGCTTATAAAGTTCTTAACGCAATTTCATCAATGGCCACCTTGTTTTCTAACAATGGCACATATCGCCATTTTAGAAAGGCAGCTTAAAGCATTTTATCCTACAAAAAAACTTATTACTTCCTAGAGACTTAAATGGGTAATCCTAAAAAAAATAAAGGGCTCCATAAAGCCCTTTATCCCTTTTAACCAAATACAATAAATCAACAAAAAAAATTAGCTTTCCTGCTGAGCTTCTCTTTGTCTTTCTACAGCTTCTTCAACATTTTCAGCAGTTTCTACCTGTGTTCTTAAGGCAGGAACAGTGTTTTGCGCCCATTGTCTGAGCTGTTCATCTTCAGTGTTTTCAGCTCTGTCCTCAAAACGGTCAACGGCGTCTCTGTTTCTTTCGACCATACGGTCCATAAATTCTTCATCAAAGTCAAAGCCTTCTTCTTGCGCTAGTTCGTTAAGGTCTTCTCTTTGATCTTCGTCTAAGGAGTCAGGAAGAAATACGTTTCTTTGTTCTGCAAATTGAGCTAACTCCTGATGTATATTCTGATGCTCTGTTTGAACATTGTTGGCATATTCTCTAACTTCTTCTGTTACGGCTCGTTCTTGTGCCAGTCTTGCCAGTTCAATGTTAAACATTTTTTCTTTAGCAGTTTCTTGAAGAAAGTCTCTGTCTTCTTCAGCAAGTCCTGTGGCTTCGGTCGTTTCCTGCGCAGTCTCTTCTTCTGTTCTTTCAGGTTGTTCGCATGAGTATGTTAAAAATGCTGCTAATAACAAACCTGTAAATGCTAGCTTTTTCATCTTCTACAGTTTTAAGTTCTAAAAAAATAATCAATACTTTAGCTTTAACCTGCTGCTGTGGAAAATGTTTATGAAGTGCTTTATTTTTTCCTCGAAAATTAATAAAAGATTAAGCTATTTCTTATGTTGGATCTGTTTGACTATTAGGTGTGTTAAGTATTTGTGAAAATGATTTTTATAGTCTGAAAAGTTATATTTGATAGACTGAATTTATTGTTTGTAGCATAGGTTTAGGGGGAGCAAACTCCTCTCTTGGAGGAGTTAAACCTGAAAAAAAGGCTTTCTATTATATATCAAAATAACTTCAAGTCAGCCGCTTTGCGCACCTTTGTGTCTTAGCCATAGCGCTTTTATGCTTTGCGACCCAAAAGTGCTGGTTTATTGTTGTTTTGCTCTTTATGACAAATCCTAGCGCATCATTCAGGTTAAAAATATGTGAGAAAAGGGTCAGTCAAAAATTGCTACTACCCTTGCAGGGGCTGCTGATGCTCCTTTTATTTTAAGGGGAAACACAGCTACCTTAAAACCAGAAGGAGGTAGTGCGGAAAGGTTTACGAGTTGTTCCATGTGGCAATACTCTTTTTCAAGGCCTACCAAATGCCCTTCCCAGAAGAGTTCAGGGTTTTGGCTTTTCTTGGCTTTTTCAGCCATAAATTTTAAAGGTAGGTCCCATCCCCACTGGTCAATTCCCATTACTTTAACACCTTTGTCGATTAGCCATTCGGTAGCTTCACGACTCATTCCGGTACCTTTTTCAGGATACTCTCTTGTTCCGGAGTACTTATCTCTTCCTGTTTTGATCAATACAATAGTGCCGGGTGTTATCTCAGCTCCAGTTTTTTCCAGGTCAGCTTTAAGATCTTTAACAGTAACAGGTATATTGTCAGGGATATGGCTTACGTCAATGACTACCCCTGGGCCATAACACCAATCAAGTGGCACTTCATCAATAGTTTTTGCTCTTTTGCCATTTACCTCGGGGCCATAGTGCCAAGGGGCATCTATATGTGTGGAAGCATGTACGCCTAAGTGCTTTATAGCATCATCTGCCCAGCCAACAAAGTTTTTGGGAAATAATTTTGCCGGAAGGCCTAAAAATAACCTCACCAGCCAATAGCCTTTCTTGTGGGATTTGTGTTTGATCTTGACCCTCATATACCAAGGGTCTTCCTTTCTGTAAGCTATTGTTTTAGAAAGGTCAACTACTTTTGTCATTCGCTACTATTTGTTAATCTGGTTCAAAAAATGAAGTTATATAATAAAATAGACAAAAGTCAATTTTTGGCGAAATAAGTCGGTGGGCTTAACAAACTTCTCTACAAATAGGTTCATTAAATGTGAGGGCACTAGCTTACATATCGATAACTACTTGTTTTTTTGTTTTTTCATGTGCACCCGTGCGAATGGTGAAGCCTTTGGAAAAAAAGGAGAAAGCAGTGTCGTTTTCTGTAGGAGGTCCTTTGGTAAATCTTCCAGGACACCCTTACACTTTTGCGCCTATTCCAATGACGTCTTTCTCAGGAGCTGCTGGCATAGCTGACGATTTGACGGTGTTTGGTGGTGTTAATACTACGGGACTTTTATTTGGTGTTTTCAATGCTGATGTTGGAATGGTAAAAGGGCTATGGAAGCCAAAAGGTATGATTCCTGGTTTGACCATCTCACCTATTGGGAATTTTATGATTGACAGATGGGATTGGAATTTTCGCTTTTACCCTCAGTTGGACTTAAACGCTTACTGGGATTATGGTGATACGGGAAACTTCTTTTATCTGGGAACAACTAACTGGTTTGACCTAAGAGAGCAATCGGTACATGGTGAAGAAAGGTACAACTATTGGGTGCCCGGCTTTCATACGGGGCATACATTTACAACACCACGGATGAATTATACACTTGAGTTGAAATATATGGGGCCTGGGGCAGATGTTGAGCGTATGGCTCTGGACTTTTTAAGTATTCGCTCTCACGGGGTCTGGGGTTTTTATTTTGGGGTATCAAGAAGGTTTTAGTATGCAGGGCCAGGTTTGACTGGGAATTGTGCTGAGTATATGTATTGAAGGTTTAGTAGAGGAGGTCATATGAGGAAGATAGGAGTATTTCCGGTAGTAGGTGTTTTAATGTGTTTGGTTTGTTCATGTATGCGAGTGGAGGATGTATTGTTTGAGCCAGAACAAACCGACTTTTATCAATTTGATGATTACAAAGGGAAAACGGACTTTACTTTAGGGTCTTATTTTGATATTCCTGAAGAGAAAATACATTTGGTGCAAATGACTTCGAACCTGAATGGGGATGAGGCTAAGATTTATGCCACCTATGTTGGGGATCTGGAAACTATTAGTACAGATACGGTTATTGTTTATTGTCATGGAAATCATATGCATATGGACTATTACTGGCCAAGAACTAAGTTGCTGGCCAATACTGGTTATGGAGTATTAACTTTTGACTACCGAGGGTATGGAAAGTCTGAGGGGCAAGCTACGGAGGAAGGTTTATATGCTGATACGCGGGCGGTGCTTCAATGGCTGAAGGAAAGAGGCCTAACCGACGACCGGCTGGTGATTTATGGTTTTAGTTTAGGATCAGCGCCTGCTACAAAACTTTCAGCGCATCCGCAGGTTTTAACCCCTTCTAAATTAATTTTGGAGGCACCTTTTGCGTCCGCAGAGGCTTTCGTGAGAGATGCGGTACAGCTTTCTCTTCCGGCTTCTTATATCACTAACCTTGAAATAAACAATGCTGATGAAATTAAGAAGGTGCAGCAGCCTTTGTTGTGGATGCACGGTACCGAAGACCGCTTACTTCATATAGAGGCGCATGGAGAACTTGTCTATAACAATCATAATGGTGCTTTTAAAGAGGGGTATCGGGTAGAAGGGGCTTGGCATCAGTCTGTGCCTATAGATATGGAGTTTATCAACTATGTATATACTATACAGGGGTTCGTCCGTAGGAACAATAAATAAATATTAGAGAGTAATACTGTAAGCTACTCTCTAATATTTACTGGGCTGTCTATGGTTTTTTATGGGCTACCACAATGATATCATTGCAAAAGCCAAACCTTTCAAAGGCCTCTGTCGAAAACTCCTTACCGTATCTGTTCATTTCAACAGTAAACCCATGTTTTTCAAGTCGGTCTTTAATGTCTGGTGCATACCATCTTACATGATCCCATTGGCCAAAATGTTCTTTTCTATCCTTGGGTGAGGTGATAGAGGGGTTCTCATACGTCTTTTCAAAACTTTCATTTATCGGTACTGTTATGATAGCAGTGCCTTGACTTTTAAGAACCCGATAGATTTCTGACATGGCCGCCCCATCGTCCGGGATATGCTCTAATACGTGGTTGCAAAGAACAAAATCAAACTCATTGTCAGGAAATGAAAGCTTTGTCAAGTCGATGTTTTGCACACCTTTTTGATTCGAATATCCGTCTACCATTTTGTCACCAGCTACATAGGTGAGGTTTTTTTGATTTTTAAAAACCTGATAAAATGCGTGTTCTGGTGCTACATGCAGAAGTTTGGCATTTCTATTTAGAATAGCTAATTTGTTTTCAATGAAATGCCATACCAGCCTCTGTCTTGCCCGCGCTCCGTTGGTTGGAGTAATAAGTTCGTTTTGAAGCCTTACAAAAGCTTTGAACTCTCTTTTGGCAATGGGGCAATAAACTTTCGGCTTTTGTGCCTGAAAAAGGTTTTGCAGTATGTAGTGACGCTTCCAGTTTAACTTTCTAAAGAAAATCCGGATATCATGTGGAACTACCTTTTTTACAAAGTTGACTATTTTTTGATCCATTCCCTGTTTAAATAAACTATTTCGTTAAAAAGGTAAGTCGTCTGGGTCTCCGCCAGAAAATGAAGATGCATTTTCGCCTGGGAAATCATCTGCCGGGGGTGGTGGGGGAGGGGTACCTTCTGAGTCTTTCTGTATTTTCCATGCGCGTACATCGGTATACCAGCGCCCGTTGTATTCTCTACTTTCTATTTCTATTGAAGCTGTTATTTGCTCTCCTTCTTGAACATTAAATTGATCAATCTTGTCTCCCCATAAATTCATACATACCTTTTTGGGGTATTGAGAGGCTGTTTCTATAACAAACTCTTGCTTTTTCCATTCACCATTTCTTCCTTGACCTTTCTGAAGGGGAAGGAGCTTAATTACGGTTCCTTTAACTTCCATTTACTAATTATATTATTTTTGGTCCAAATACAAAGATAACATAACCAAAGAGGAATCCTTTAGTATGCTCATCTAAAAATCTGATAAAACTCTATTTGTATAAAACCAATCTTTATAGAATGGGGTTCGTGCAGGTATTAATATTCAAAAAATCAGTAAAATATAATCATCGCTTAAGCAGGGGTAGTGTTAGGGGGAGGGAGGCGGCAAAAAACTAAAGAGGCCGATTTTACTTTCGGCTCATACCTACTGGATCTACGGGGTATCTTGTAAAAATGTCCCGGATCATGACGGGCAGCTTTTGTTTGTAAATATGAGGAGAGTCGAGCGCACCAGTACTCCAACCCCTCCAGACTAGACTATTGTCGTTGCTGTCTATAATGTCTATAATCAGCATCCCTTCTGTAAATGGGATTTCTTGTATATACTGTCCTATAATATAAGGCTTTTCTGGTGTTCCTACGGGTACATTCCAGTCGTACAAGTACGGTGTCTGGTGTGGATTGTATGGGTTGTTATACCTGAAGTTCCAGAAATTACTATGTGGATTGTTATACATATGGGTTGTATATGTGTACGGATTTGGTGTTAGGTCTCTGGCTGTGGGCGCATAAGCATAAACTGGCAACTGGAACGTATTGATCTTGTCTTCCATTTGAAAATAATAAACTATGTAGAGGTCAGGGTCATAATTGTCTTCAAACATACCTCTGGCCCTCAATTCTTGGTTTACCAAGTTATTAATTTCTTTTTCTACCAGTTCATTATCATACTCAGTCCCGTAAACCGGGAATGAATCTCGAGGAATCCATGAGAAGCTTTTGTATTCTGCAAAGTCTGCTTCTGCATCTAGGTCTGCATAGGTGTTGTATATAGAAGTGCACCCTTTTATAAAAGATACCAGCGTAAACAAACCAATTATAAGTCCTGCCCATCTTCCTGTCTTCTTCATACCTCGCCTCCTAACTTTTTATCCCTTCTCAATAAAATAAGAGGTTGGAAAGAAAGATTGTTTGGCTTATAGTTATGATTTTTCTCAATGTAGCAGATTATTTATATTACTCCCTTGAGCAATTGAACGACTAAATATGGCTTTGTCTGGCCACCGTAGATGAAAATCAGGGCATTCTTAATAAGCATTCTCTTAACCTGAGCATTAGTTCCTTTGTTTTCAGGCATTCAATTGGAGTTAGGTTTTCCAACGCAGGAACTTCCTTGCTAAGCCAGCAAATACTTCCTTTACCATGTTTTGCATAAATTACAACTGCTAGGTCAAAACTTTTATCCAGTAGAGATAGTAGCTCTTTTTGATAATCTGTATTTTTCCAATAATCCTCCTTAGCCTTCTGTACCCAATTGTCCCATACTTTATCTCCTGAATAATATTGCTCAAGACCTCTTTCTTTACTCATTTCAACAAATCATTTCTTTACGCTCCGCCCCCCCCTGAAATCTGAAAGGTGTAAAATCCACCTCCCCTTCGCAACTTTTCACCTTCCCGTATGCTTCATGCTCGCACTTCCAGACGCAGTCGCTGTATTTGTCATAGGCTTCCTTCGGGGTGCCAAGATAATCATTGATGATGGAATAATACTCTCCGTCTACAATTTTTGCCGCTGGCTTGAGTGCTCCCACTACAGGCTGGCTCGTCGCTAAAATGATTTACCAAATCATTTTTTAACGCTCCGCCCCATCGAAACCCAGGTAATGAGGTTTTCTACAGGCTCTTCTCTGTCCTTAGAAATAAACCCGAACTCGTCCACCACGTCTATTGGACGGTCTTCTGTTTTGTAATGCCATTCGTGAATTGGCGTATTCCCGTCCCAGACCCATCTTGTAATCTTTCCGTCAAATAACTTGGCGGTCCTGCGCCCTAAAGCATCATACTCGAAACTGACGGTTTTGTTATCGAGGCGGGTCACTTGTTTCAGGCTGCCGTTGCCGTTCCACTCATAATGCCAGTTGCCGTCTTTGGTGGACTTCTTTATTAAATTGCCTTCTTCATCATAAGTATACTTATCTCCCTTATTTTCCAGCAGTTTTCCGCCCGCGCCGTATTTCCGGTCTTTCTTTTCTTCTTCACGGAAGATGTTGCAGCCCTGCAAGCTGGCTCGTCGCTAAAATGATTTACCAAATCATTTTTTAACGCTCCGCCCTCTCTAAAATAGTTTTCCTTTCCCTGTATACGATATTCCTGAACGGTCAGGCTTTCGATCAGGTTGCCGAAGCTGTCGTGCCGGAACCTAGTGGCAGTGTCTGTCAGCACGTCGTGGATGCGCTGCAGGCGGTCGTTGGGGTGCCAGTAATATTGCTTGTGGCGGTGCAGGCGACGGGCACCGGTGCCGTTCCAGGTCTTCTGTTCCCTCGGGCGTCCCGACAGGTCGTAGGCGAATTGGTCCTTTACGTTGCCGATGCCGAGTACCCTGTCCAGTTCCTGTCCAAGGCTGTTGTAGGTGATCTCTGCCTGCCAGGGGAGTTTCATGCCCTGCTGGCCGGCCTGCATACTGGTGACAAAACCTGACTCGTTGCGTCCCAGCTGTATGTCCGCACCGAGGCTGCTGCCAATGTGCTGTCTCAGCCCCAGTTTGTCGTACTTATCTCTCTGGAAGTAATGAGCGGAAAAGCGCCCGATATACATCAGTTCTCGGTTCAGGTCGCCGAAGCTGGCAAGGAAAGGGTGAAAATAAACCGGATCGGTTGCGGGATTTGTTAAAACCCGGCAACCCAAAAGCCATTTAAGAAACTGTCAATAAGAGAAATATATAACCAGCAGATCATTAAAATGTAATTGTTTGATAATCTAATATTTAGAATATTTATAAGGTAAATATGGTTTTGCCTGGTGTCGTGCAGGATACTGTGCATTCTTATTTAAAGGGTTGATATCCTGTTCTTATACATTCTCTTACTTTCATTAAAACTTCTCCAAGCAAGTTTTCTCCCCTCCATTTAGATTCATCAAATTTATAAGGACTATCTTCAGGTAACCCTATTCCCCATATTAAATCTGTCGGGCTAGATTCGGCTAGTTTTTTATTTCCGGTATTTAATAAATACACTTTAAGTTTATCATTTTGTGTGAACTTAGCATAATTTCCTTGAAAAACAATCCTATATCGATATTGCAGCCACTTTTCTTCTTTAAAAAAACGAACTTGTCTCCCAAGCTTTCGTTGAACATTTGGTCTTTTTTCTTCCAAAATCTGCTTTGCCTTATCTTTGTCGCCAAATAAAAAAGCTTTGTTGTACATCATCCACTGTTCACAACAATTAAATATATTTCCCTCAATTGTAAAATCTGATATCAATGTCGTTTAGTTAAGCTTTTCTTGTTGTATTGGTAAGATATTTTTTTGTAAATTGTGAGGGTATATAGGGACTAATAAAAACTCTGACTATAGAGAAGAACTAACCAAACATATCAGCCATGAGATTAACTGTAAAGAGTTCATTAGCCGTGTTAAAGACGGCTGTGAAAGGGTATTCTCTAGACAAAGAAAGCTGGATATCAGGAAGTTAATTGTTTTTATCATGTCTTTTAAGTCAGCATTGCAACGTGATCTTGACAGATTTTACAAAGCAATGTCCAATAGCGATTTTAATATTCGCGAGGTTACTAAAAGCGCCCTTTCTCAGTCCAGATCCAAGCTAAATCCATGGGCATTTGTTAGGTTGAACGAAATAAGTGTGGATTTTTTCTACAAAAAGGCCTCCTATTACACATGGCATGGCATGCGTACTCTTGCTGTTGATGGCACCCGTCTTCAACTTCCAAATCATCCCACAGTAAAAGAAGAATTTGGGGAATATATGTTTGGGCCTAAAGCAAGCACTCCTCGCTCTATGGCAATGGGTTCTATGCTTTATGATGTACTTAATCACATAACTCTCGATGCAGAAATAGCACCTTATGCTTCAAGCGAAAGAGATTTGCTTGTACAGCACCTTAAAAAAGTTGAAAAGGGCGATTTGCTCCTTCTGGACAGGGGATATCCTTGTTTTTGGTTGTTTTTTCTGCTTAAAGCCAAGGGGGTAGAGTTTTGCATAAGGCTTGAGAATGAATGGTGGAAAGAAGTTGAAAGTCTGATGGCCAGCCCTGAACAGGAACGCATAGTGAAGTTTCGGCTCCCTAAAAAAGACCATGGTAAACTGAGTGAATACCCGGAAATTATCAGTCAAGAAATAGACTGCAGGCTTATAAAAGTAAAGCTTGAAACAGGTGAGACAGAAATACTTTGTACTTCCCTGACAGATTTAAAAAAATACGATATTGAGGAGTTTAAGCGGCTTTATCATTATCGGTGGAATGAGGAAGAGTGCTATAAATTACTGAAAAGTCGTCTTGATCTGGAATCTTTTTCTGGAAAAACGGCAAAGGCTGTACGTCAGGATTTTCATGCCAAAGTTTTCCTTTTAACACTATGTGCAGCATATTGCCATCCTATTGAAGCTAAAGTCCTGGCTGAATATGAGGAGGAGCAAAAGGAACAGGAACAAAAGGAAGAGGAACAGAAAGAAGAGAAAGGAAAAAAGAAGCGAAAATACCAACAAAAACCTAATAAGACAAATGCTTTAGCAAACTTAATGGACATGCTTATCCCAATTTTCCTTAAAAGAAAATACCGAAAAGCCGTTAAAGCATTTGATGATATTGTCTCCAGAACCAAAGAAGTTGTAAGGCCAGACAGAAAAGTAGATCGACCTAAAAAAATAAAAAAACCACACTCGATGAACTATAAAAAACTGTGACCATTATCACTAACTAAACGACATTGAATCTGATATATACCATTGCGACAAAGGATGATAATACCCATAAAAAAATTCATATTGGGCAGAAGTATCCATTTAAGAAATTTCTCTTTTAGTTTTAAATTTCATCTTTACTAAAGATTTGTACAGTTATTTACTAGTAAACTTTTAGAAATAGTCCCTATTATTAAATCTAGTATTTTTATAACATAATAAATTACTTTTTAGCAATATTATGGTGTATCTATATTTAGCTCCTTTTTCCCAAAAAAATCCTTTGTAGATTTTTTAAAGTTTCAAGTTGATTTATTAAATAACTACTATATTGCTCAGAGGAAAAATTTGCTGGTGGACTTTTATAAAACAAAGGGTTTGAAATTATTCCTTCAATTAATTTTAAATCTAAATAAAAAAAATGCAACAAAGTTTTTGGAAAAACAGGCTCTTCGGAATATTCATCTAAAACACTTTTAATTAGTTTTACTAATACGTCAAACTTGGACTGATCCCACTCATAGTTCAATCTCAAATAACTTAAAAAATCATTATCTGAATTATAATACTCCTCAAAGAGTTTAGCTTTTTCTTTTAAAGTAATCATATTTAATGACATTTTGGTTTATACCTGTCAACAATGGCTGCTTGAGGAATATTTCCTTCAACTAGTAACTCTGCTGCGTTTTTAGCAAATTTATTTGCTTTGACAATGTCTGGGTCACCTAATCCTGCATTTCCAAGATGAGTTACTCTTCCAGCAGAAGTTGTTAAATCTAATTTACTGTTAGGTACTTGATCCAAATCTATTTTTACAACTTCGGTTCCAGACTTTCGAGCCCACCGTTCCGCAAAGGCTTTTTCTTTAGTTAATGAAATATATTGATCATTATACCCATCAGTTGATCCATGTAAAACATGTTCTAACGGAGAATTATTGGCAAATGGATCTTTGGGTATTTTTCCATTACCACTATTTAAACTATTTATATCAGCTTGGCTTAATGCTCTATACCAAATATCGACCCAACCTAGTACATCAATTCTACAATTTGGATCATAAACATAATTATACAACCTATCTCCCCCCTCCAACCCAATCGGATCCTGGCTCACATACATCGCCTCGTCAGGTGCATAGTAGCGGAAGCGGTTGTAGTACAGGCCCGTCTCTACGTCGTGATACTGGCCTTGAAAACGGAACGGAATAAAACCAACCTCCCCTTCACAGCTTTTTACCTTCCCATAAACCTCGTGCTCACACTTCCAGACGCAGTCGCTGTATTTGTCATAGGCTTCCTTCGGGGTGCCAAGATAATCATTGATGATGGAATAATATTCACCGTCTACAATTTTTGCCGCTGGTTTAAATGAGCCATCATCGAAGACCCATGTGACGAGGTTCTCTACGGGCTCTTCTCTGTCCTTAGAAATGAACCCGAACTCGTCCACCACGTCTTTGGGCCTGTCTTCGAGGTCGTATTTCCACTCGTTCAGCGGTACGTTGCCGTCCCACAGCCATCTTGTAATCTTTCCGTCATATATTTTTGCTGTCCTTCGCCCCAGTGCATCATACTCGAAACTGACGGTTTTGTTATCGGGGCGGGTCACTTGTTTCAGGCTGCCGTTGCCGTTCCACTCGTAAATCCAGTTGCCCTCTTTGGTCGTCTTTTGTATTAAATTGCCTTCCTCGTCGTAACTGTACTTGTCCCCTTTGTTTTCCAGCAGCTTTCCGCCCGCGCCGTATTTCCGGTCTTTCTTTTCCTCTTCACGGAATATGTTCCCGACTTCGTCACGGAAGTAGTTTTCCTTTCCCTGTATACGATATTCCTGAACGGTCAGGCTTTCGATCAGGTTGCCGAAGCTGTCGTGCCGGAACCTGGTGGCAGTGTCTGTCAGCACGTCGTGGATGCGCTGGAGGCGGTCGTTGGGGTGCCAGTAATATTGCTTGTGTCGGTGCAGGCGACGGGCACCGGTGCCGTTCCAGGTCTTCTGTTCCCGCGGACGGCCGTTCATGTCGTAGGCGAACTGATTCTTTACGTTGCCGATGCCGAGTACCCTGTCCAGTTCCTGTCCAAGGCTGTTGTAGGTGATCTCTGCCTGCCACGGGAGCTTCATGCCCTGCTGGCTGGCCTGCATACTGGTGACAAAACCTGACTCGTTGAGCCCCAGCTGTATGTCCGCACCGAGGCTGCTGCCAATGTGCTGTCTCAGCCCCAGTTTGTCGTAGCCGCTCTCTACCGTGTAGCCGTCCTGGTCTTCTTTGGTTACCCTGCCGTTCTTGTCCCGGGAGAGGATTACCTTGCTGTGCTGGTTCACCGCCTCTACTAGCTGGCCGTCTTTGTCGTAGGCATAGGTCTCCCAGGTACCGTCGCTGTGTTCGGCGCGCCAGATCTGGCCCTTGCGGTTATATTCATAGGTGGTGTGCCTGCGCCCGGCCTTTCCACTTTTATTACCTTGCCCGCTTTGTCGCGGACGTATCTGTCTGAACCATGATTTTAATGATTCATTTGATGAACATGATAAACTTTCTGGTCACGGTTCCCTTTGCATACTTGCTCATAAGGAACTAAATGAGCATAAAAATACCGGACAAACACTTATAGCCCTTTCAAACTCCCGAGGCTGACAGGGGAAAAGTAAGGATATTAGATTGGGTTGGGGAATCTCTTTAAAATCACCAAGCCGAAAATGGTTCTTTAAAAAACTTTCAATAAAAACAACAATAGAAAACAGACCATCAGACTGCAAACATCTGATGATCCGACAATTCGGATATTTGAAGGGTTAAATATGGTTTTGTCTGGCGTTGTGCAGGGAAAAGTATTGTCCAAATACCACGTTGTTTTAAATACTGTAGTTAAATTCTATAGTTAAATTCTATACCACCACCAATCTTTTTTCCAATCCTCCCATCTGTCTTCTACAACCATTTTTGCTCTTGTAAATTCCTTTTGAAGAAAAATTTTTAATTTTTGCTCATAAATGTGGCACAAAAAGTCTGTTTTTAAGCCTAATTTTTTTAATGCGAAGATCTCATCCACTAAAGAAAAAACTTTATGTACCTCCTCATACTCTAGTTTAGAATTATGATCCATAAGCTGAACAGCATATTCAATTTGGATATCTAAAAGATTCTCCTGATTATTTCTAGTTACATAATCAAGGAATTTATTTTTAATAAGTTCGTCATCTACATCTTCATAATTTGAGATCAAGTAAAAAATATCATATGCTAAAGAAGAAACAATATGGGGTAAACAATTATTCTTCTTTAGTCTAGTGTTCACTGAATGTAACAATTTGTTTTTATTTTTCATAGATATCTACCCTGCTGAGAACCCTGGTAACTTTCTTAGGTTATCCCAACTTTCTGCAAAATGAGTATGAATTATGGCATTATTTCCTCTTTGGGTAGTTGCTGTAAAAAGTCCTGTTTCAGAATCGTAATATCCAATTCGTCTTTTACCAGTGGACCTATCCCTATAGTTAAACCTACGCCCATTCCTAATTGTTTCTCTTGCACTCTTATCATAGGCTTTTCTTGAAAACGCACCTACCTGTGATCCATGTTTTGCAAAATGGTCACTTATGCCTGGCCCATCAATTCCTTGTACAGCTTTCTGCCATTTTGCGACTTTTGAAACTTTTGCATTGCACATTTCCAGCCCAAAAGGATCGATTTCATTATTAGCATCAAAAACATATCCATAAATAGTCGGATTTCCCCCTTCCAACCCAATTGGATCCTGGCTCACATACATGGCCTCGTCAGGGGCGTAGTAGCGGAAGCGGTTGTAGTAAAGCCCCGTCTCCACATCGTGGTACTGTCCCTGGAATCTAAATGGAATAAATCCCACTTCTCCTTCGCAACTCCTTACTTTTCCGTACGCTTCATGTTCACACTTCCATACGCAGTCGCTGTATTTGTCATAGGCTTCCTTCGGGGTGCCAAGATAATCATTGATGATGGAATAATACTCTCCGTCTACAATTTTTGCGGCAGGTTTGAATGAGCCATCATCGAAAACCCAAGTAATGAGGTTTTCTACAGGTTCCTCTCTGTCCTTAGAAATAAACCCGAACTCGTCCACCACGTCTATTGGACGGTCTTCTGTTTTATAATGCCATTCGTGAACGGGGTTGTTCCCGTCCCAGACCCATCTTGTAATCTTTCCGTCAAATAACTTGGCGGTCCTGCGCCCTAAAGCATCATACTCGAAACTGACGGTTTTGTTATCGGGGCGGGTCACTTGTTTCAGGCTGCCGTTGCCGTTCCACTCGTAAATCCAGTTGCCCTCTTTGGTCGTCTTTTGTATTAAATTGCCTTCCTCGTCGTAACTGTACTTGTCCCCTTTGTTTTCCAGCAGCTTTCCGCCCGCGCCGTATTTCCGGTCTTTCTTTTCCTCTTCACGGAATATGTTCCCGACTTCGTCACGGAAGTAGTTTTCCTTTCCCTGTATACGATATTCCTGAACGGTCAGGCTTTCGATCAGGTTGCCGAAGCTGTCGTGCCGGAACCTGGTGGCAGTGTCTGTCAGCACGTCGTGGATGCGCTGGAGGCGGTCGTTGGGGTGCCAGTAATATTGCTTGTGGCGGTGCAGGCGACGGGCACCGGTACCGTTCCAGGTCTTCTGTTCCCTCGGGCGCCCCGACAGGTCGTAGGCGAACTGGTTCTTTACGTTGCCGATGCCGAGTACCCTGTCCAGTTCCTGTCCAAGGCTGTTGTAGGTGATCTCTGCCTGCCACGGGAGTTTCATGCCCTGCTGGCTGGCCTGCATACTGGTGACAAAGCCTGATTCGTTGCGCCCCAGCTGTATGTCCGCACCGAGGCTGCTGCCAATGTGCTGTCTCAGCCCCAGTTTGTCGTAGCTGCTCTCTACCGTGTAGCCGTCCTGGTCTTCTTTGATTACCCTGCCGTTCTTGTCGCGGGTGAGGACCACCTTGCTGTGCTGGTTTACCGCCTCTATCAGCTGGCCGTCCTTGTCGTAGGCATAGGTCTCCCAGGTGCCGTCGCTGTGCTCGGCGCGCCAGATCTGACCCTTGCGGTTATATTCATAGGTGGTGTGCCTGCCGCCCGGCCTTTCCACTTTTATTACCTTGCCCGCTTTGTCGCGGACGTATTTTCTGGTAAGGCCGTCGAAGCCCGCCTCTTCCACGATATCGCCCCTGCCGTTCCTTTTGAAGCGGTATACCTCCCCGTGCTCGTTGATTATGGCGTTTAGCTGCTCTTCGGTATCGTACCTGAAGTGTACCTTGGCGCCGTCCTCCTCCCGCAGCTTGATGCTGCCGAGGGGCGTGTACTCAAAGCGCACCTTGTGCTGCATGTCCTCGGCACGGACCACCTCGTCATAGGCATTGTAGGACAGCTTTATGATGTTGCCGTCGGCCAGGCACACGCGCACGGGCCGCCCGAGGTCGTCATAGTAGAAGTTCTGCTCGCGCTTTTCGGGGTCTTTGGAGTAGAAGCACCGCCCGAAGGCGTCATAGCCCCATTCCTGTTCTGCACCGTCGGGGAAGGTGACCTGTGCCAGGTTGTGGTCCCCGTCGTACTTGAATGTTGTGTGCCGCCCTTTGTTGTCGCGTATGCTTTCCACCAGCCCCTGTCCGTTGTACTGGAAGCTGCTGACGCTGCCGTCGGGGTCTTCCACCGACCACAGCAGGCCCTGTTCGTTGTAGACCTTTACCGTGCTCCTCCCTTCGGGGCTGACCGACAGTATCTGGCGGTCCTGGTCGTCATAGACGAACACGGAAGAGGTCATGTCGGGGTACACCACCGACTTGAGGTTGCCCCGGTCATCGTAGGTATAGCCCGTCAGGTTGCCTTCTTCGTCAATGTCCCGGTAGGGTTCAAAATAGTCGGTGTACTCGTGGAAGATATGGTTGCCCTCCGGGTCTGTTATCTGTGTACAGAGGTTGTCTGCATTGTAGTAACACACGGTCTTGCGGCCCAGGGAGTCCGTCATCACGTTTTTGCCCTGTCCGTAATCCAGCCTGACTTCCAACAAGCCCCCGTCGCCCCAGGTGTGGATGCACCTGGCACCGGTGGAGTGGCCGTCGTACTCCCAGTAAAAAGTCTGTCCGTTGCGGTCGGTCTTGGACACCATCAGGTGGTTGCGGTACTGCATCCTTGTTTCCTGTCCGAGGGCATCGGCAACCGCCTCCATGTCGCCGGCCTCGTTATACCGGTATTCCACCAGGGTCTTTTCTTTCTTTTTGTGCCTGGCGGTAATTTTCTTGATCCTGTCCCCATGGTCCAGGTGCAGCCTGATCTCTCGGCCTGCCGTGTCGGTGATCCAGGTCAGGCAGCTGCGCTGGTTATAGGTAAAGCGCAAGGCCTGTCCGGCCGTATTTTCAAGTTTTACGGGGCTGAAAAACTCCCTGCCTTCTTTCCGGAAGGTATAGGTCAGGTTTTTTTCATGGTCTTTGAGGCGGTATTCCCTAAAGTTTACACAGGTAAGCGTGAGCTTTTCCATGCGGTTGTAGAAGGATTCGCCCTCTGCCACCAAAAACGGGAAGGAGGCTGTCCTGCCGTCGGGCAGCACCAGCATGATGGCCTCTTCTTCTTTGAAAAAGTGCAGGGAAAGGTCGTAACAGTGGTGCATGCCGTGCCCCAGCGGCCCTTCATAGGAGGAGTCCGAGTACCAGTTCCTTTCCCAGGTGACCGGCAGTGGCCCGGGGAGCTCAAAGTCCGTGCCCCCGTAAATAACGCGCCCTGTGACCATATCGACAGGGTCACCGATACATTTTGTAAGGCTGTCTTTTTGCCCTTTGGTATGTTTTCCTGCGGCCTTTGTCTTTTTCTTGCATGCCGAAAGGCCAGCTTTCCCAGCTTTTCCCCCTACTTTGAGCAGCCCGCCGAAACCGTAGGACATGGCCAGCCTTTTGGCGGCACCGGCCAGGTCGGGCGCATAAGGGCCGCCTACCATGACAGGCTTTCCGCCCGGCAATGGGACGGTCTGCGAACTTGGCAGGAAGAGGCTCGGCCTGGGCTTCATCTTTTTGCCGGGTGTGGCGGTGAGCGGCATGCCGATGTCGTTGCAGCTCATGACCATATATCCTGCGGGGCTGAGGGACATCCCCTGCGCCTTGACGGTAAGGCTGCCGAAAAAGTTGACGGACTCGTGCCCGATCATGGGCATCATGGTGAAGGGGCCGCCCATAGGGATATGTTTTGTTATACCGAGCATCCCGTTGGTGTCGCTGGTGCCACGGGGCACGCCGTTGATAAACACCGTGGATCCGATAAAGGGCACATAGTCCATAGGATCCATGACAAAGCCTATGAAAGGGTGCGGTATGGGCGTCGGTACACCGGGTGGTATGGTAACCATGTGGATGTCCATACCCATGACCATGGTATAGTGCTTGTTGGCTAAAAGCATATAGAAAAAGGTAAAACAGACTGCGCCTGCTGGTTAGTTAATATTAAAGGCCTTTCTTAAAACAGCTTCTTTTATCTTTCCCTCAAAAAAAATCTAAACATCAAAAAAAAACATAGCTGAAGGGTAAAGGCTTGAAAACGAAAGCAAAATAAATTAAACTATTGATAATTACCAGTTTTTGGTCATAAAAAAAATATGATTTTTTTGTTTTTGTTAAACAACCTGCTTTTTTCAGGTAACATCGTTGTTTTACTGTTGCATAAATCCTAATTAATGAATGGATAAGTAAAGTGAGTGGGGAGATTTGTACGCTCAATTATTTTTCACCTCGCTTTCCAGCCCTTCGAGAAAGAGGGTTTGTAATCTAATGCATAGTGGAAAATAATGCCAGAAAGTTTTTATAGGCTTTTCGTTTTTTGAATGTGAATGGCCGCAAACTAGGTGGTGAGGATTTTTTGTGGGGTATGTAATCTAAGTCCGTCCTGGATCCTAAGGCATAATACTTAAACTGGCGGTTTTGTTACCGGGGTGGGCACTTGCTCAACCTTCCGTTGGTGGTTCAATTTTTGCTGCTGTGCTTTAGAAATTTCTGGTGTTGTTTCTGGGATAATTGTATTTTGCCACGCAATAGAAAGTTCTAATGCATAATCCAGGTTTAATGAACAAAGTCATTGAATAATAAAAACATTTGAAAATACATTAAATGGCGAGTAAAGTTTTTCAAGATCAGATGGGATATAAAGTCAGTATTGACTTCCCCCCTAAAAAAATAGTTTCGCTTGTTCCATCTCATACAGAACTGTTATTCCACTTAGGGTTACAAGATCGTATTTGTGGGGTTACAAAGTTTTGTACCCATCCCAAAGAACTTATGAAAGGTGTGCCTAAAGTAGGAGGGACAAAAGATTTTAAGGTTGATCATATTATAAAATTGCAGCCCGATTTGGTTATAGCCAATAAGGAGGAAAATGAAAAAACAGGTATTTTGGCCTTAAAAGAAAAGCTTCCGGTCTGGATGAGTGATATTCATGATGTCGAGGAGGCGCTTGATATGATAGAAAAGGTAGCCACAGTAACAGCAACGCCTGATGAAGGGAATAAACTTATAAAAGAGATTTCTTCAGGATTGGAAGTGCCGATAACTCCCCAGCCTTTAAGCGTGCTTTACTTTATATGGCAAAAACCATATATGGTAGCCGCAGGGAATACTTATATTGATGCAGTTTTGGAAAAAACAGGCTTTGTAAATGTTGCTAAACACTTGAAGCGGTACCCGGTCCTCTCAGATGAAGAAATACGCCAGTTAAACCCTGACCTTATTTTTCTTTCCTCCGAACCATATCCTTTCAAAGAAAAACACAAGGCAGCATTTCAGGAGTTGGCGCCTTCCAGTAAAGTGGTTTGTGTTGATGGTGAAATTTTTTCATGGTATGGCGCTCGGATGAGGTATATAAAAGGATATGTTTCTGAATTGGTTGAAAGTTTATAAAAGGTTGGTGCCAATAAGCTGCCTACGATGGAAAACATAGATATGCGATCTGCCTGAGAAACTGGCTGAAATAGCAGTGTTACAGACAAATATCTTAAAAATATGTTTTATAAAAAAGGTGTTTTTGTGTTAAATGGTTTTAATTCTGATAGTTGTATGGTGGAGTAAACCATTTCTTTCGGTTGCCGTAAAATGACAAGGTGCCTTAATATTTTTTTATTGCTAATTATGAAGAAACTGCTTATACCGTTTTTGCTTATGGGCTTCGTGCTTGGAGGGCCTTGTTATGCGGTATCTTCTTTGGCAGATGATTTGGACAGCTTAAGGGCGAGTGGAATGCAAAAGGTGGAGCAGGAGCTTTTTGAAGATGCTATTTCGGATTTTTCAGTTGTTTTGGAAAGTAGGCCTGATGATACTTTAACTCTAAAATTGCGGGCCGACGCCCATTTTAAAGTTGGAAATATGTTTTCAGCTATTCTTGATTATGATAAATTAGTAAGTACTAACGCTAAAGATTTCCAGTATTTTATGCTTCGTGCCCGTGCGAAAGAAGCCGCCGGTTTGGAAGAGGAGGCTATAGATGACTATGCCCAGGCTTTAAATTTAAAACCTGACTTGCGGGATGCTTACTATCAGCGTGGTATGCTTTATAAAATGGCCGGGGAATATGAGTATGCGCTCTTTGATTTTAAAAAGTGCGTCAAGCTTAAACCTTCTTCAGAACTATACTTTTTGACAGGTTATTTAGAAAGTAGACTGGGGCGGGATATGGCATCTTTAATGTACTTGCAGAAGGCTGTAGATGCAGAGCCAAACAATCTTACTTATGCCTTGTTCCGGTCTAGAGCTTTGAACAGGCTTGGTAAGTACAGTGATGCTTTGAAAGGGCTGAACAAAGCATTGTCAAAAAACAAAAAAAATCCCGAACTACTTGTTCAAAGAGGGCTTACTTTGCATTACTTAAGAAAGTATGACAAAGCAATCGCTGATTTTAACGTTGCGGAAAAGATAGACTCTTCTTTGGCCGATATTTATTTATACAGGGCAAGAACCTTAGTAATGACCGGTGAACAAAGGCAGGCAGTGGAAGATTATGGTAAGCTCATTGCACTTAAACCTGACTATATGGATGCTTATTTGTTCAGGGCCAATATTTACTTGGATATGAACAGCTTGCATGCTGCTATTGCAGATCTTACCGCTTATAATTCGCTAAACCAGTATAATTTTTCAATATACAATAAGAGGGCTGAGGCTTACCTACGTCTAGGTTTGTATGAAAAAGCTGTAGAGGACTTTGATCAAGCGCTGGAATTGTTCCCAGAGTATGGTAGAGCTTTTTACTACAGAGGACAAACTTGGCTCTTTTTGGAAGACCCCGAACAGGCTTGTGAAGACTTTTTTGCCTCATTAGAATTAGGGTTTTCTCAAGTATCTAACGAGTTTTCTCCTAGCTTACATTCTGCCTGCAAATAACACTTAACATTTCTTAGTCATATTGGCTTAATTATTTAGGAGGGATAATTATAGCCATGGAAGAGAATAAAGGTAAAAGAAGAGAAGGAAAGGCTTTAAAGATTATATCTATTGTTTTTCTGTCCTTAGCTTTTCTGGTATTGGGGGTCTTAATTGTTGCAGATGCATTTCTGGATGATTATATAAAAGATACCATTACTCAGGAAGTGCGAGAGGGTACTGATGGGGTTTATGAAGTAGAGATTGGCGAACTTGATCTGAATGTACGTACATTTCGGATTGAGGTGAACGATATACGGTTTTGGACAAACGAGGATGAACACGCTGCCCAGCTTGACGACCCTGACCCTATGCCTTATATAGACCTTGAGGCTGACCGGCTAACCATTAGCAATATCAACGTGTGGAGTTTTTTACTTGCCAATCGTCTTCAAATTGGTGCTGTTAGGCTGTTCAACCCTGTGTTAAATGTCCGTGCCTATGAGCAAGAAACGGAGTTTCACATAGAGGATATTTACCGTGACCTTGAAGAGTTTGCTGATGCATTAATTGTTAACACTATCGAAATTGATTCTATTTTTCTTACCATGGCAATTCAGGATGGGCAAGCCTGGAACAATGTTTCTTTGGCGAACGGAGGTTTAGATGTAAATAACCTAAGGATTGACTCAGCATCTGCTTATGATAAAGACAAGTTTCTTTATACTGATCGCATTCAAATAGCCATTCAAGATACAGCAACCTTTGACTTGGTAGGGCTTTATGATGGTGCTTTGAAGTCTTTTTACTGGGATTCTGATGATAAGTTACGTGCCTTTGGAGTCAATGTGCGTACAGACGACTCGCTGTATCAGCATAAGGTAAATATGCGGGTTTTAGAGGAGCCTTATATAAGTTTGGCTTTGGACAGTGTAGAACTTGCTTTTGATGAATGGGGAAAGCTGCAACAGGGGGGCGAGGAACTTCATGTGAACCACTTGGTGGTGAATAACCCTAATATTTATATGGTAGCCCCGCCAATGACTCCTGGTAATGGAGGTAAAGAGGTGGGATATCCAGATGAGCAGGGTTTTAGAATGACATTTCATGAAGAGTTAAATGATTTATATCCTTCTATTACGGTAGGCGCCGTGCAGATGTGGAATGCACATATACATGCCTTGCTTCCTGAAGGTGCCGATACGATGGATGTGCAGGTTCCTGATTTAAATCTCAATTTGGCAGGCATACAACTTGATTCAGCAGGGGCGGTGGATACTGACCGTTTTATGTATGCTTCAGAAGTTTCTGTACTCACCAGAGAAGGAATGGTAGTGCGTCAGGGAGCGGAGATGGCTGCAAGTACGGATATGTTTTTGATGGCTTCTGACAGCGGTGTATTTGTCAATAATATCCAGTTGTCAGGTGCTGAACTGCCTTTTTCTGAAGCGTCTTTAGCTAGTCTGAATATCCATTTTACTGAGTGGGGAGCTTTACAGCAAGGCGATACTACCAGAGTTGAATCTATAGCTTTGCATAGGCCTGTATTTAGTGGCAGGATGCCAATGGAGAATGGCGAGGCTTCTGCACCAGAGCAAAGGGGATTTCAGCTAGACTTGCATCATGATGTAAATGATATCGTGCCTTTATTGACTATTGGGTCTGTAGCTGTTTCGCAAGCTAACTTGTCTGCTGTTCTTGAAAATGGAGAAGGTGAAGCGCCTCTTCAGGTAGAAGTTCCTCATATAGACATTTTGTTTTCTGAATTTAGGATAGATGGTTTAGGAGCCTCCGATCCAAGCCGGTTTATGTATGCGCAGAGAGGTTCTGTATTGGCACGCCAAGGCTTGAACGTGCAGCAGGGCGATGAAATGGCTATGCGGACTGGACTATTTGTGGCTTCTACTGATAGCGGGGTGTTTGTCAGGAATATTGATTTTTCGGGAAGTGCTTCTGCCCAATTAGATGCCTCATTGGCCCGCATGGATCTTCACTTTACGCAATGGGGACAACTTCAGCAAGGGCAGAATACCAGAATAGAGGCTATTGCACTGCGTAGTCCGGTAGTTAGGGGTGACTTTGAACTGCCTGATGATGAGGAAGCGGTGAATGAGGAAGCTGGGAACGATAGAGGTTTTAAGCTTGATTTTCATGAGGGGCTAGATGAGTTTGTGGCATTGTTGACTGTCGGATTAATTGATATATCTAATGCAGATGTCCAGGCTAGGCTGGTTAATGGGGAAGATGTGTCTGAGCTGGTTGTTCCTGATTTTAACCTTTTAGCCTCAGAATTAAGACTGGATGCTGTCGGAGCTAGCGATGCCAATCGTTTTGTTTATGCTCAGGAAGCCTCTTTAATGATGCGCCAGGGGATGAGCTTCAATCAAGGAGGTATGCTTTCAATGTCCACAGATCAAGTCGTTTTTGCTACTGACAGCGGTTTTTTTGTTAATAACTTGCAGTTTGAAGGCACTGCCTCGCCTGAAGTAGCGGCTTCTCTTGAGGCGTTGAATATAAATTTTACCCAGTGGGGGAATCTGCAGCAAGGAAAAGATACACATGTTGAAAGAATTGCCATACTATCTCCCCAAATTACTGGTTTTGTTCCAGGGACAGAAGAAGAAGAGGAGGTAGATGATGAGCAGGATGATAGGCCGTTGGACTGTGAGCAAGAACCCGATCTTTACATAATACCAGAAGAGCTTTCAGCTTTTGTGTCTTTGCTCACTGTGGGGGATTTGCAAATCTCTAATGGTTTCTTTGATGTGAAAATGGAAACGGAAGATAATGAAGAACCAGCGCATTATGTTGTCGAAGGGCTTCATCTTGCTATGGACAACATTAGGTTTGACTCAGCGGCTGTTGATGCGGATGACCGGTTTTTGTTTGCTAAAAACTTTGACCTTAACATGGATAAGGTAGAGGCGCTTCCCGATCATCTTTATACAATTAAGCTGGAAGACTTTAAGGCCAATAAAGAAAAGAGGGTATTGAGTATGAATAACTTTGAGCTGATACCGAATTACCCTAAAATTGAGTTTGCAGAGATATTGGGTGAGGCAAGTTTACGGATGGACATAGAGGTGCCATTTATTGAAATGACAGGCATTGAGTACAACAGAGTGTTGGACTTAGAGTTTGTTGCTGACCAAATCAATATACGAGGTGCACAGGCAGGGATGTTCCTCGACCGCCATTTGCCGCCAGTTGAGGCAGAGCCGCCACTGTATCCGCACGATCAGTTGACCACACTTCCAATACGACTTAATATAGGAGAAATTGTGCTGGAAGATGGGTTTCTTGTTTATGAAGAGCTTGCTGAAGGTGGTTATGAATCGGGCGAGTTTACCTTTGAAGATTTTAATGCTACCATCCGTGATGTGGTCAATCGTCCCACTGAGGGTTATGAAGAAACGGTGGCTGAAGTTAACTTCGACCTAATGGGAGTAGGAGATTTTGAAGGAGTTCTAGCATTTCCAGTGCTTGACCCTGACAAGTCGTTCACTTTTTCAGGAGAGCTGCAACCCCTGAACCTTGAAAAGTTAAACCCTGCTCTTGAGTTTATAGCTTTTGTGCGAATAGAGGAGGGAAAAATGCACAGTTTAAGGTTTGAAATGGAAGGTAATAGGAGTGAAGCTAATGGCGATATGTATGCTAGCTATGAAAATTTAAGTATAGAGCTGCTCGAAGAAGGGCCTGAAGAACCTGGTTTCCCTACTACAGTAATAAGCAGTATCGCCGATAGGTTATTGGATACAGATAATTTAGAGGGTACTGATGACTTTACAGTGGGTGATATGTCTGCTGAAAGAGAACCTGAAATGGAGTTTACCGGTCTTTTGGTAGAAGCGTTAAGTAGAGGAATGTTCGACTCTTTTGGGGTAATTAACTTGCTGGATATTGTAGACGAAATCCAGGACAGGTTGCCGTTTATAGGAGGCTCAGGAGAAGAGGGTGAATTCTATCAGAAAACTAAACAAGATAGATAGAACCTTCTGAATAATTTACATGTGTGCGCAGCCACAAAATAAAGAGTTTTCTTAGCTCGGAGAAGGATTAGCACTTGGCTTGTATAGTCAAGTGCTTTTTTTATGCTTTTTTTTAACCTAAATATATGTAACGTTGTTGCCTTAAAAAATATTTTGCTTACCTTTGTTTTAAGTTTAGGTGATTCTAAAAATATTATTTAATAACTTAAAACAATTATTGAGATATATGTCACGCTTATTTTTGTTATTGATTTTTTTAAAGACTGCTACTTTAGTTATGGCTCAGGTAGATGGTACAGTGCTTATAAAAGGCACAATTTTATCAGAAGAGGATGGTAAACCTGTGGCAGGTGCTACTGTTTCTTTCCCTGAGCTAAACAAAACGGCTATTTCAAACGATAGTGGGGTGTTTGTTTTTAGAAACCTTCCTTCTGGAAGATTTACTCTTAAAATTGAACACCTTTCTTTTCAGGATATTATCGAACCTCTAATCTTGGCCGAAGGGAATAACGAGAAAACATTTATGATGGCCGAATCTTGGGGGATGGAAGATGAAGTGGTTGTTTCCGCAGGTCGTTTTGCAGGTAAAGACGAAACTCCTTACCAAGTTTCAAGTCTTTCTGGCAGGGAAATTAAAGAAACAGGCGGTTTTGATATGATGGATGCACTGGAAAGGGTACCTGGAGTGACTCAAATCTCATTAGGCCCCGGAGTAGGAAAACCTGTTATCAGAGGATTGTCTTTTAGTAGGATTTTAACCATGTATCAGGGCATAAGGTTTGAAAACCACCAATGGGGAGAGGATCATGGCTTGGGCTTAAATGACTTTTCTGTTGATAGAATCGAAATAATTAAAGGGCCTGCTTCTTTAATGTATGGTTCTGGTGCTATTGGTGGAGTACTGAATTTTATTGATGCACAACCCTCCGACAGGAGGTTTGAAGGAATGGTGGGTATGCAAGCTTTTTCTAATACCTTAGGTCACAGGAATGAAGTGCTGTTAAAGGGGAGTGCTGACAATGGTTTTTACTGGCAAGCTTATGGGAATCTCCAATCACATGCTGACTATGTTGATGGTAACAATAGGGCTGTTGGCAATTCCAGGTTTCAATCAGGTATGGGAAAAGCCACTGCTGGTATCAATAAGGAGCGGTTTCAAAGCAAGTTGTCTTACACATACAATAAGCAGCGTATTGGGATGATCGAGGATGATGAAATGGAAGAAACCATGGCTACGCACCGTTGGGATCGGAGTATTATGGTTCCTTATATGGACGTGACAGACCATTTAGTTACTTCTCAAAATACAATTTTTTTAGGGAAGTCTAAACTTAACCTAACATTAGGCCACCATTTAAACTTAAGGGAGGAAAATGAGGAGGTTGATGAGATCGATTTAGGCCTTATATTAAATACCTCTACCTATGACCTTCGCTTTTCTAATAACGCTCTTAAAAATACTGAGTTGGTTATTGGAGCTCAGGGATTTAGAATGTCTAACACGAATATGGCAGAAGCGGATGAAATTTTGATGCCTGATGCTGTTATGTATGACAATGGTATTTATTCTTTGGTTATTAAAGACTTAGGAAAGCTTAACCTGCAGGGTGGTTTGCGGTATGACTATCGTCACACAAGGGCAAGTACAACAGCGCTAGAAGAGTTTGAGCTCCCTGGTTCCCCTGAGTCGGAGATGATGAGTAGGACTTTTGGTGGCTTTACGGGTTCGGCAGGCTTGTCTTGGGAGATAAGTAAGCAACTTTTATTAAAGTCTAATATCGCTTCCGGTTTCAGGGCACCTGATTTGGCTGAACTCTTTTCAAATGGACATCATCCGGGAACAAGGAGGTTTGAAATGGGTAATGCTGAATTTGATAGGGAGCAAAATCTAGAGGTTGACTTGAGCATGCTTTTCAGAAGAAAGAGTTTTTCGTTTGAGGCAGCAGGATATTTTAATCACATCCAAAATTACATATTTTTTAACCCTACGGGAGAAACCATTGGAGAGGGAGCTGGTGAGTTGGATATTTGGGCTTTTGAACAAGATGATGCACGCCTGTATGGTGGTGAGGCAGGGGTACGCATTCATCCACATAATTTGAGGTGGTTTGAGTACAAACTTGCTTATGCCGGTGTTAGGGGGACTAGGCTTTCGCTTAACGAACCTTTGCCTCTTATTCCTGCTGATAGAATTATTAATGAACTTAGGCTTTCTGCCGATAAGGCTGGATTTGCGGAAGCTCCTTATTTCTTTGCAAGGGGTAATTATGTATTTGCACAGGATCGGGTGGCGTCTGATGAACTGGCCACGCCTGGCTACTTTTTATTTTCCACTGGCTTAGGGGCTACAGTACCTTTTTCTGGATATGCTCTTCAGTTAAATCTTACTGCTAATAATTTGCTTAATGCAGTTTATTTTGACCATCTGGCGATTACGAGGCAATGGGGTATTTATAATATGGGGCGTAATATTACCGCAGGATTAAAAGTGATTTTTTGATCTAATGTGGCATTTCCTAAACAAACGACAGGAAATGCCACATTTCTTTACTTCTTGTCAGGAAGCTAGAAGTTGAACTGAATACCTGGGCCAAGTATTAGGAACCAGGTATTGTTTTTAAGCAGGTATCCGCCACCTACATAAAGTGGGATGCTGAACTTAGAGTCTTTTCTCACCGGTAGGAGAGAGCCTAGAACAACAATTCCTATGTCCCGGGTTACATTGGGGTCTTCGCTAAAGTTAAAAGCATTAAGCGCTATAAACCCTGCCCCAACTTTATACGGTCTCAACCGCCCTATCCTTTCTTTGTCATAAAAAGCAAGTTGTGCAAGCACTGCGGTACTTATACCTGACAAGTTACCTATACCTTGTTGGTTAAACTTCTTTACCAAAAGACCTGCTGGAAATGAAACCTGCATGTCAAAGTGAATACTTCTTGTCATTATGAATTTCACTTTTCTAGTATACCCTACGGCGCCTTGTTTGGGTTCATTATGGCTCACGCTGATTTGTAGCTGTGTAAATGCTTCCAAATTGTAGGTTTTCTGCATTAGGTAATCATTAAGGCTTATGGTTTTGAAACGGCAGTCTTTGGTGTCATAATAAGAAAATCGAGGAGACGCTTCCCCAGGGCAAACTACTATATTGTTAATAGTCTGATAGTCTACCAGCTGGTTTCGGTTGTCCATAACCCTAATTTCGATATTGATATATTGTTTCCCGTATAGCTTGTTATCCTTGTCTATTTTATTGCCATCAAAGGTTAAATTTATATCTTTCAAAGCATCTTGAATGAAAATGGGTTTGTCTAACTTTTGATTGTTTAGAGGAATATTATTGCCGTCGTAGTTAATATATACAAAATCAAAATCGGAAGGTTGCTGGTATTCTTTTATCAAAAGCTCGTAAGGCGTAACCTTTTTGTTCATAAATAGAGACACCTTGCGTTTTGAAATATCTACAGGTATTTTAAATTTATAAAACAAAGTCTCGTCCGAGAGCCTGGTGCTGTCAGGGTGGATGATGGGTAAACCGTCAAATTGGAGTGAGGAATTTTTTAGCCCTGTGCCCTCAATACGTACCTCTATATTTTCACCTGGATTTACAGACAGGTTATTAGTCCAATCCTGTCCTTCATGCATGATATGTATTTTGTCTATGCGTGGCTTTTCTACAATATTAAAGTTCGTTATAAACCGGTTTTTGTCACCATCTTTAATGTATAGATATCCGTCTTCCACTCTGTGTAAAGCATAGGGCTTTACCCTGCAAAGCACCTTGTCGGTATTGGCTATTTGAGAAACTGTAAAAAGTTCGGCAATTAGTCTTCCTCCTCTTTCTTCTTGATCTTCTAGCCTATAGGTTTTTTTTAACTGTAGGTTTTTGTTATTGTCCAACTGTATTTCCTCGCCGGACTTGTGGCTGATGTCCAGGTAGATGTAGCTTCTGTCGGTGTTTAAAAAGTCGATCCTAGATGGAAGCACATGCAGCTTTAAGCTAAGAGGGTCTAAGTTGTAAGAAAGGAGACTATGTTCATTGACATAAGGACGAATAGTTCTTAGCTTATGAGAAAAAAACTTAATTCCTGTAGTTTTGGGTTTGATTTGTAGGAAATAGTTGCCGTCAGTTTTTACAATTCTGTGGTCGTAGCTGCTTTCTTCTATCCAAGTATCGTTGGTTTTTAGGTTAAACAAGTTTTTTCCATGAAGCTGTATTGACTTTTCTTCATCTTGAAACAATTGTGTTTCCTCTTCCTTTATATAAACCACTGGTTCATAGTATGGCAGCAACTTTATTTCTTTTATAAGTACTTTTTTTTCTGTATGTACCTGAAAAAGAAGGTGAGGGAAATCAGTATTGTTGGTATTATGTAATTTTATTTTCCCACGGAAAAACTTGTCATCTATGAACAACATTGAGTCAACTATAGAAAAGTCGGGAGAATTCAAAAGGTGGATTTCGTTAAAATTATATACTGAATCCGGATAAATAGTTATTTCAAGCACTGGTTTTTCACTTTCGGCTCTAAATGCGAAGTGTTTTTCGTGCATATATGTTATAGCGTTTTTGCTAAAGAGATACTCTGAAGTATCAGTTTTTATAACCACTTCATTGAAGTGGTTCTGCGCATAATTTTTTGTAGGGAACATTGATGCTCCTACAATCAACAAAAACAGGAGAATATACTTTTTGAAAAAGCCAGGTTTCATGTCAAAGAAACGAATATTATATACTTGATCTTTTAAGGTATTTGAGTAAATATAGTAAAAACGTATACAAGGCCTAAATTATGATGCTGGATTTATATTTAAGGCGTGTAGAAAAATGCTCAAAGCTTCACTTAAAATATATTTTGTAAACGCAAGGGGGGAAACTTACTGTTATTTTGCTCCTGATGGTGAAATCTATCGCCATAATTCAGGTTGAAAATCAATAGAAATGTTAATGTGGGGCATAATAAATAAAAGACTGCTTTAGTAGAAAAACAGTCCTTTATTTACACAAAAGAAAATATGACGTAAAGTTTTATTAATAATTGAATGTTTGGATTCTCCTGTAGTCGTCATCTTCCTCCTCTCTGCTCCTGTCCCAGTGGTCTTTTTCTTCCTGGGGAGTGTCTGACTCATGTCTTCTGTCCTGGTTAGGGGATTGAAGTGTATCTTCTTCTACGGGTTCTTGAAAACAAGCAATTGTATTTTCATCTATGAAAAAACATGCGATTTCGCCTTCTTCCTCTAACTCTTCTAGTTCCTGACCTGATTGAGCCAATGATGTGGAGATCATCCCAAAGGAGATCATTAGTGCTATTAAATATTTCATACCCTTCAATTAAATCCATCTACTACAATACTTAATATTTTAACCATCAGAAGATGTGAAATGTTACCCTTCTTAGAAAAAAAATACCTATTGTTCTTCTATTTTTATTTCTTGTATTACAAGGGATGCGTCTATAGTCTTAAGGTAAATGTATACCCTAAAGTTTTTATCCTCAGAAGAGTAGTTTGCTATTCCATATTGGGCATCTTTATTGGATTTTCCTTTGTGTAGTAAAGACAAATTTGAAGGGGGATGTTTTTTGAAAAAGCCATCAAGTACGCTTGCTGCCTGGGTATTTTTGTAGTTTTTTTCCTCTCCTGGCAGAATAACTTTGACTTCTTTGTCCAAATAACCGGTTAGCTCTTTTAGGTTGGCAGTACGTATAAGACCCATTATATTGTCAAGAGGCTCTTGTTGGGAATTATGAGAAAAGCTGCATAGCAGTAAAAGCGAAAAAATGCCAAAATAGTAAAAAGTGTTATGTAGTTTCATATATACTGGCGTAATAAATTGACCCTAAAATGGGAAAAAAAAATATAATATTAAATTAAATCAGGTTAAATATTTGTAACCAAAAAGTAAATATTTAGGGGATTAATCTTCTGAAATACGTTTCTAGCCTATTAATTCATGTATTTTGGTGTATTTGGTGCGGTAAGCTGAGGCGTAGGTAGGTGCGGGATATGAAAAGGTGAATTTTCGGTACTAAGCCTGAAATATATAATCCAGTTAAACTATAAACCTGAATTATGTAAAGGACCTTTTACATAATTCAGGGCTAATATGAAGAGGGCGCTAGTTAGTCTTTATAGCTAAAGCCTGCTACAGACAAATCTTTCCAGAAGTCTGGATATGACTTGTCCACCACATCAGGTTGCTCAATGGCAATTTCGCCTAGTAAGGCAAGTGGGGCAAAAGCCATAGCCATCCTATGGTCTTTATAAGTGGCTATTTGTTGATTGTCAATCTTAAAGTCAGACTTTAAGACCTTGTACGTAACATCTTTTTCAACTTCCACCATTTCGGTGCCAAACTTCTTTAACTCGTTTTGCAAAGCGGCAATTCTATCGGTTTCTTTTATGCGCAAGCTTTCTAGCCCTGACATAGTGCATTCAATACCTTTTGCGGCGCATGCCACAGCAATGGTTTGTGCTAAATCTGGGCAATGGGTAAAATCGAAAGAAAAGTCAGAAGCAGTCCCACTTTTTTGCAAAAGCAATCCGCTTTCCGTAAAAGTGGTTTTTACGCCTAAATGCTCCATGATCTCAGTAATGACATGGTCGCCTTGATAGGAGTCTTTTTTATACCCTTCTAGTTTAATTTCAGCTTCGTCTGCAAGAGCTGCTATGCTGAACCAGTAACTTGCCCCCGACCAGTCAGACTCTATTTTATAAGTGGCCGGTTTATATTCTTGGTGTTTGATAGTAATTGTGTTCCCGGTCCAGTCAGCTTGGATACCAAATTTGGCCATTAGGCTCAGGGTCATTTCTATGTATGGCCGTGAACCGATTTTACCGGTAAGTTCTAGTACTAGCCCTTCGGGAAGCACAGGTGCTACCATGAGCAAAGCTGTAATGTATTGGCTGCTTACATCTCCTCTGATGCTTAACTTGTTGGTAGGTACCTTAGACTTGTCAAAATGGTGTATTTCTAGCGGTGGATAACCTTCGTTGCCCAAATAAGTAATATTGGCACCCAATGTTCTTAGAGCGTCTACCAAAAGTTTGATAGGGCGCTCGCACATTCTCTTGGTTCCGGTTAATATCTTGTTTTGACCCGTAATGGCAAGGTAAGCCGTTAAAAAACGCATGGTTGTCCCAGCGTCTATTACATCTAATGTTTTTTCTTCCGACTGTAACAGCCTTATCATGGTCTGTGTGTCACGGGCATTAGACGCATTTTGTATGTCTGACTTAAATCCGGTCAATGCATTTATTATTAATGCTCTATTGCTTTCGCTTTTTGAAGACGGAGGTGTTATTGTACAGTGTACTTTTCCAGAATGTTTTTTAATTTCCAGAATGTTCATTTTGGCCTGAGACATACCTTTATAATGAATAAAATTTTAGCGCATCTCTTATTTCCCTAAACTGGACAGGCTGGTTATAATTGGCCTTTCCAGGCTCCTCTAGCAATGAGCACAAGATGGCGTTGCGTTCATTTTTTTTGTCTTGGAGGGTCAGGGTGATTATTTTTTCCAAATCATATTCAAAAAGTTCCCTATGTCCAAAAACGGACAGAATATAAGACTTGATCTTGTTTAGGTCATTTTCACTTATAAAGCCTTTGTCATGGGCTATAAAGGCTTCTGCTATCATACCAATAGCAATAGCTTCACCGTGTAAAAGCTTTTTGCCCGGAATGTTCAGGAAATAGCTTTCTATGGCGTGGCCTATGGTATGTCCAAAATTGAGGATTTTTCGGAGTCCACCTTCAAAAGGGTCTTCTGAAGTGATTTTTGCCTTCATCTGGATAGAATGTTTTACCAAATCATTCCAGTTCTGCTCTTCAAAGCTTTTTAGGCTAATTTCTTCCCACTTTTCACTATCAGCGATGAGGCAGTGTTTGATTACTTCAGCATACCCCGATCTTAGCTCGTTTACTGGCAAAGTTTTAAGGAAAACAGTGTCAATAAAAACTGCTACAGGCTCACAAAAAACACCAATATGGTTTTTGAAGTGTTGGAAATCAACACCTAATTTTCCCCCTACACTTGCATCGACTTGCGATAGGAGGGTGGTAGGTACTTGAATAAAGTCTATACCTCTTTTATATGTTGCGGCACAGAATCCGCCCATATCTCCTATAACACCGCCACCGACATTAATGACCAATGCCTTCCTGTCTAGTTGAAGGTCAGTCATCTTTTGCCAGATATGCTCACAGGTAGCCAAATTTTTGTTTTCTTCACCACTTTTAATGGCAATGATATTGGCTCCTGGCAGTGAGGGTAAAAGTAAAGGGAGGCAATGCTCCTCTGTATTTTCATCTACGATAATACAGATTCCGGAGTACTGCTTCCCCTCCAGATACTGCCGGATTTTACCGGCAATATTACTGGTTATAAAAATTTCAGAAGGCATTTTAAGCTTTAGATTCTTCCTCTTTTTTCATTATTTCTGTTTGTCTCCTTACGGATTCTTCATGAACGATCTTGTAGATCTCACTTATATAAGCTTCGTTAAGGTTCATCTTCTTAGCAAGCTCTGTTCTGTTTTTCATGATTTCATCCCATCTCTTCACCTGAAATGTGGTTACATTGTTGCCTTTCTTGTATTCGCCGATTTTTTCAACAATGTGCATTCTGGCCGCAAGGATCTCGATAAGCTCTCTGTCGATGTTATCAATCTTCTTTCTTAAATCATCCAGTTGACTGTTGAACTCCTGGTTGTCTATAGAAGCTTCCCTGATTTGTAGGTCGCAAAGGATTTCTTTTAACCTAGCAGGTGTTACTTGCTGAGCTGCGTCACTCCATGCATTGTCAGGATCTATGTGTGTTTCGATCATCAATCCATCGAAAGTTAGGTCCATTGCTTTCTGCGAGATTTCAAAGATATAATCTCTTGCACCAGCTATGTGGCTAGGGTCGCAGATGATAGGAATTTGCGGAGCAACTCTTCTAAGTTCAATAGGAATTTGCCAGAAAGGTTGGTTCCTATATTTAGACTTGTCATACACGGCAAACCCTCTGTGAATAGCTCCTAAGTTGGTAATCCCAGCCTGGTTCAATCTTTCGAAAGCGCCTATCCAAAGACCCAGTTCAGGGTGCGTAGGGTTTTTCACCAATACGGTAATATTCTTTACTCCTTTTAGGGCATCAGCCATTTCCTGCATAGCAAATGGGCTAACAGTAGTTCTGGCGCCTATCCAAAGTACGTCAATATCGTATTTTAGGGCTTCTTCAATATGTTCAGGGTTGGCTACTTCAGTTCCAACCGGAGTTTTAAGTTCATTCTTAACATCTTTAAGCCACTGAAGACCGTCAGCACCGGCACCCTCAAAAGAGTTTGGCCTGGTTCTTGGTTTCCATATACCAGCTCTGATTACATCAACCTTTAGGTCCTTGAGTCCTTGGGCTGTTTTCATTAGCTGTTCTGGGGTCTCTGCACTGCATGGCCCTGCTATTACCAAAGGTTTTGAACTCAGATTAGCCCATTTGTCAAGAGGACTAACATTTAAATTAACTTTCATATTATTAAAAGTATAGAATGAATTAGGTCAACAATTAAATAAAATAACCGTTCTAATAGAAATATATTGTTTTATTTATTTTTTATATGATACAGAATCCCGACATATTATCGTTCGAAGACACTTCCAAAGCGTTTGTGCATAAAACTAATGGAGACCTGCGGAGAATGCATTTGCTGTTCTCTCTTATGAACTGGAAACACCCTGCAAAGATAGGGAGTTATTTTGTAAAATCCGCTCTGAAATATAAACTTCCGATAAAAACTTTGGTGAAAAAGACACTTTTTTTTCATTTCTGTGGCGGAGAAACTTTGGAAGAGTGTAAAACAGCCATTGATGCACTGGCTCAGTTTAACATCAAAACCATTCCTGACTATGCTGCTGAAGGTGGTAGCTCTGAGGAGGCGTATAAAGATGCCTTTGAAAATATCTTGGATACCATTGAGTTTACCGGTCAGCAGGAAAATGTTGCTTTTACAGTTTTCAAACCTTCCGCCATTGGGTCTGTGGCTGTACTTGATAAGGTTCAGAGTGGTAAGGTTTTGAATGATGAGGAAACCAAAATGTTTGATTTGCTCAAGGAAAGGATTGACATTCTTTGCCATAGGGCAGCTGAACTTAAGGTGCCGATAATGGCGGATGCTGAGGAAAGCTGGATCCAAGATGCTGTGGATGCTATTATTACTGCCATGATGAGCAAGTATAATAAAGAAACAGCTATTGTTTATAATACTTTTCAGATGTATAGGTCGGATATGCCCAAAAACCTGGAAAATGTTCTCCGTCTGGCAAAAGACGAACAGTTTTACCTTGGAGCAAAATTGGTTAGAGGGGCTTATTGGGACAAAGAGCGTGAAAGGGCAGCTAAGTTGAAGTACAAAAGCCCAGTCTTTGAAACTAAGCCTGAAACTGACGAGGCTTTTGATAATGCTTTGAAGTTATGCGTAGAGAATATAGACCGGGTACATGTCTGCTGTGGTTCTCATAATGAAAAGAGCAATATGTTATTGACTGATCTTATGCGGGAACACAACATTGAACCTGATGACCCAAGGGTTTCTTTCTCTCAGTTATATGGGATGGGAGACCATATTTCGTTTAACCTGTCTCAGAGAGGGTACAATGTTACTAAATATTTGCCTTGGGGCCCTGTGGAGGCAGCAGTGCCATACCTGATTCGTAGGGCCAACGAAAATCAGTCTGTCGCTGGACAGGCCAGTAGAGAACTGTCGCTGATCAGAAAGGAACTTGATCGCCGAAAAATGGAATATAGCAAAGATAATCCTGCTGATATGACAAAACTTTAGGTGCTTATTATTTTTATTCGGGTAATTCATTTATTTTTGCTATCTGATTAATTGAATAAGCCCGCTTACTAATATGCATCTAAGTGAACAAGAGATTATAAGAAGAGAAGAGAGAGAAGAACTGATGAAAATGGGGTTAGACCCTTATCCATCAGAAACTTTTAACGTCAATGTATCTGTTCAGGATATTTTTCAGAACTACGAAAAGCGAAAGACTGACTATAAAAATATATCCATTGCTGGCCGTTTGATGAGCCGTCGTATAATGGGGAGTGCTTCTTTTGCTGAAATTCAGGATGCTACAGGGCGTATCCAGATATACGTTCGCCGTGATGACATTTGCCCTGATGAGGACAAAACTTTATATAATAAGGTTTTTAAAAAACTTCTTGATATAGGTGACATTATTGGTCTGCAAGGTTATGTATTTACTACGCAGACTGGAGAAGTTTCTATTCATGTTACCAACCTAAAGGTGCTTACCAAAGCCCTAAAGCCACTCCCTATTGTAAAAGAGGCTGTGGATGAAAATGGGAATAAGGTGGTTTATGATGCCTTTTCTGATCCAGAAATGCGCTATAGGCAGAGGTATGTAGACTTAATTGTAAACCCTGAGGTAAGGAACACCTTTTTTAAAAGGACACAGTTAATCAACTCTATCCGCAACTACCTAAACGATAAAGGATATTTAGAGGTTGAAACCCCGGTACTTCAGCCTATTTATGGCGGTGCATCTGCCAGGCCTTTTAAGACGTATCACAATACGCTTGATATGCCTTTATACCTTCGTATTGCCAATGAGCTTTATCTTAAGAGGCTTATTGTCGGAGGTTTTGAAGGTGTATATGAGTTTGCCAAAGATTTCCGTAATGAGGGTATGTCCAGGTTCCATAATCCTGAATTTACGCAGGTAGAGCTTTATGTAGCCTATAAAGATTACTACTGGATGATGGACTTGGTAGAGGAAATGGTGGAAAAAGTGGCTCTTGCCTTAAACGGAAGTACTGAAGTGAAGGTGGGAGATAATGTGATTAACTTTCAACGTCCTTGGCAACGCTTTACCATGTTTGAAGCTATAAAGCACTTTACAGGTTACGAGATCGATGAAATGAACGAAGAAGAACTTAGGGAAGTGGCTCAAAAGCTTGACATACCTGTAGATCCTTCTATGGGTAAAGGTAAGATCATTGATGAAATCTTTGGTAGTGAATGTGAGCCTAAGCTTATCCAGCCAACTTTTATTACCGACTACCCTGTAGAAATGTCGCCGCTTGCTAAAAAACACAGAAGCAAAGAAGGGCTGGTAGAGCGTTTTGAGGCTATTTGCAATGGGAAAGAGATTTGTAACTCATTCTCAGAGTTGAATGACCCTGTAGACCAGCGTAAACGCTTTGAAGAGCAATTGGAACTTGGCAAAAGAGGTGACTCTGAAGCCATGGTGCTTGATGAAGACTTCCTTCGGGCTTTAGAATATGGTATGCCGCCTACTGCTGGTCTTGGTATCGGTATAGACAGGTTAACGATGATTATGACCAATTCTGCATCTATTCAGGATGTATTGTTTTTCCCTCAAATGAAGCCTGAAAAGAAAGCAACAGTTTCCTCAGAAGAGGACTATCTGGAAATTGGTGTGCCTAAAGAATGGATTCCCGTTATTCAAAAATTAGGCTTTGTTACTGTCTCTGATTTGAAAGCTGCCAATCCTAATAAATTGTTTAATGACCTTTGTGGCATGAGAAAAAAACTAAAACTTGACATTCCGGCACCAAAAGCCGAAGATGTTAAGGGATGGATTTCTTAATGAAAATCTAAGGGGACCATAACATACTCGTAGTGTGTTATGGCATTCCTTTTTCCAAAGCGAAATTTCTCTTTGCTGAGCTCAAATATGGTCTCTATATTTTCTATGGTGTAGCCGTCGTCAATAATTATTTGAGAGCCGTCAGGAGTTACTTCGAAAGAAATATACAAGCTTTCTCCTTCACGAATCCATTGGGCAGTTCCGTCTCTGTTTATTTTCAGGCGTAAGTTGTCATATTTGGGATCATTGAGGACTAGCTTTCCGTTTTTGTAAAACTTCTTAATTTGCCATGTTTGATAAAGGTTTTCAGTATCAAAAGCCTGCTTTTTTGAATCTAAATTATAGGTAAAAAAAAGAGAAGCCATAAATATACTGACCAATGAAAAGCAGATCAGAATGATATATCTTGTTTTTTGCATGGGAAGAACCTTTTTCTGTTATTCTTTCACTAACTGTTACACTTTAACGCTATGCTTCTTTTAAAGCCCCTTCATTGGAATGATTACGAATTAATAGATAGTGGTGGTTATAAAAAATTAGAAAAATTCGGTGAGTTTTTTCTTGCTCGTCCCGAACCTCAAGCGGTATGGCGACCTTCACTGTCTGAGCAAGAGTGGGATAGTAAAGTGAATGCTACTTTTAAGCGGGCGAGCAACGGTAAAGAAAAGCTTGATGGCGAAAAAGGCGAATGGTTGCTGAAAAAAGGAATGGCACAGCAGTGGTATATTAATTATCCTTTAAATGATACCAAGATTAGTTTCCGCTTAGGGCTTACGGCTTTTAAACATGTGGGGATATTTCCGGAACAAGCTTCTAACTGGGATTATATTTATAAACGCATCAAGGAAATGCCTGTAGAAAAACCAAAGGTTTTGAACTTGTTCGCTTACACCGGCGGTGCGTCACTTGCAGCTAAAGCCGCTGGGGCTGATGTGGTGCATGTGGACTCTGTAAAACAGGTAATAAACTGGTCAAGAGAGAATATGGAAGCCAGCCAGCTCAATGATATTAGATGGGTGGTAGAGGATGCTATGAAGTTTGTGCAGAGAGAGGCAAGAAGGGGGAATAAGTATCATGGGATAATTTTAGATCCGCCTGCTTATGGCCGAGGCCCGAAAGGCGAAAAATGGGTAATTCAAGAACAGATCCATGAAATGATTTCTGCCTGCAAAGAATTGTTAAGCCCAACACATCATTTTTTTATACTTAACCTGTACTCTATTGGTTTTTCTGCCCTTGTTCAGGAAACACTTGTGCAATCAGTATTTGGTACAGTAAGCCACCCAGAAATGGGTGAACTTTACTTAGAAGACTCTTTTAATAAAAAGCTGCCTTTAGGTACCTTTTATAGGTTCTATAAATAAAGAACCTTATTTGTCTTGCCCTTTCGTTTAATGAAAATGGCAAAAATAGCACCTTGTCATCGGGTGCTGGACAGTATTGGATGTTTTTTTGCCTTTTTTCTTTGAATCTTTCTGTGTTTAGCTTATTTTTTATGATTGTATAAGTAAAGCACATTGTTAATGTAACAATTGACCATGGAAAAAGAAGAAGGTTTTTTTACATACCTCTTTAAAGAAATAGCTGAAAACTTTGTAGGTTTCCTGACTGGTATGGGCGTAGCTGGCTTACTTTCTAGTTTTTTTGAAACTCGCAGCATTAAAAACCTATGGGGTTTGGCTTCCAAGAAGACCATTGTTTCCAAAACAGAGTATGAATTTATGGAAACGGCCATATCCTTTATTGCAGGCTTTATTGTGCTCATGTTAGTGCGCTACCTGTTCAGGAAAAAGCTAAGGCCTTATTTCCCTGTTATTAAAACCCGCCTCAAAGAAAGTATCCGGCGGAGATTAGATGCCATGTAAAGGATTCTGCTTTCTACTTCAACCTGGATTATACATTAGATTTCGTTATGAGGGGCAAAAGGATAAAAAAATCAGCGTATTTGGTTTGTAAAGGATCGTGGTTCTATGGCTAAAAACCAAATGCTAGCGAAGCGTCTGATTTGAAGTTGTTTTGCCACGCAATAGCAAGTTCTAATGCATACTTCAGATTCAATCATTTTTTTCGATGATCCTAGTCATTTAAAAAGTCTTTATAAGAGGTGATATTTGCTTTTAATGGATACCACCTCACTTAAAGCAATCGAAGAAAAGAAATGCTATCATTGTGGTGATGACTGCAAAGATCAAAGCATTTCCCTTGATAGCAAGTTTTTTTGCTGTCAAGGTTGTAAGGCTGTTTATGAAATACTGAATACAGGAAATGCCTGTGAATATTACCAGTTGCAGGAAAACCCTGGGGTTAAATCAAATCAACCTTCACAGGACCTCAGTTTTCTTGATGATGATGGGATCAGGCAAAAGCTTCTTTCTTTTTATGACGGAACCATAAGTAGGGTTACCTTTTATATACCGTCAGTCCATTGCAGTTCATGCATTTGGCTACTTGAAAATTTAAGCCGCCTCCATGCTGGTATTATTCATTCTAGGATAAACTTTATACGCAAAGAGGTTACCGTTACCTTTAAGGAACAAGAAGTTAGTTTAAGGGAAGTAGCCGAATTGTTAGGCAAAGTTGGTTATATGCCTTTGATTAACTTAGAGCACGCCGATGGTAGCAAAAAGAAAATTGACAGAAGCCTCTATTATAAAATTGGTGTTGCCGGATTCAGCTTTGGTAATATAATGATGCTTGCACTGCCTGAATATTTGGATGGTCAGGCGGTAATGGAAGATTCGCTCAAGAAATATTTCTCCTATTTGAGCCTTTTGTTAGCTGTGCCTGCTTTCGTATATGGTGGTTCTGACTATCTGGTTAACTCATGGAGAGGGTTGAAAAAACGTATTCTAAATATAGAGATCCCCATAGCCTTGAGTATGTTCGCCCTTTTCTTTAAGAGTGTATATGAAATACTATCTCATACTGGTGCGGGGTATTTAGATTCTTTGTCAGGTTTGGTTTTCTTTTTGTTGGTAGGGAAGTGGTTTCAAGCACGTACCTACGAAGCGTTGTCTTTCGACCGTGATTTTAGATCATATTTTCCTGTTGCTGTAAAAGGTATTAGAGACGGTAAAGAAGTAAATATTGCGGTTACTGATCTAAAGTCCGGAGACCATATAAGGATAAGGAGCAATGAACTGATCCCGTCCGATGCTGTCATTAGGAGTGGTAAGGGGAGTATTGACTATAGTTTTGTTACTGGCGAATCACGTCCTGTCACTAAATATGAAGGCGACAAAGTATTTGCAGGCGGAAGACAGAAGGGGGCAATTTTGGAATTAGAAGTGCTTAAAGAAGTCTCTGCCAGTCAAATTACAGAATTATGGAACGATGAGGCTTTTGCCAAACCATCAGTAAGTAAAATTTCGGGAATAACCGATAAGGTAAGCTATTATTTTACACCAGCGGTTTTACTGACAGGTGTGGCTGTTTATCTATTTTGGACTCTTACTGACCCTTCGCTGGCTATGCACGCATTGGCTTCAGTGTTTATTGTTGCTTGTCCTTGCATATTTGCCCTGGCTATTCCTTTTGCCTTTGGCAATAGTATGAATACTTTGGGGAATAGAGGTTTTTATCTACGAAAGCCAGATTTATTGGCTAATTTGGCTAAAGCTGATACGATTGTTTTTGACAAAACCGGAACACTTACCCGCACGGACGTGTCTGAGGTTACTTATGAGGGAAAGCCTTTGTCGGAGGAAGAGCTGGCAATGGTATATTCTTTAACAGAACAGTCTACGCATCCATTGAGTGAAGCGCTGTACAGTCATCTTCAAGACAGGAAAAGTTATGTGATATCAGAATTTAGAGAGGAAGCGTCTGAAGGAATTACAGGGAAATGCAATAAGCACATAGTGGTTCTCGGGTCTGCCAAATTTGCTGGGGCGAAGGATGTTTCAGATTGTATCCGAAAGAGTTCTCAGGTGCATGTAAGCATCGACGGGGATTATAAAGGTGTGTTTCTGATTAAAAATAAATATCGCAAGGGGTTTGATGAAATGATCGTGTCATTAGAAAAGGATTACAACCTGCATTTGCTATCTGGCGATAATGAGTCTGAAAAGCCTTACCTGCAAACACTTTTCAGAGACCCTGATAACCTGCATTTTGATATGAAGCCGGCAGATAAGTTGAATTATATTAAAGCGCTAAAGAAAAAAGGACATACTGTAATGATGATCGGGGATGGCCTGAATGACGCAGGTGCTTTAAAGGCTGCTGATTTTGGAATAAGCATTTCGGACAATGTCTATAATTTTTCACCAGCATGCGATGCTATACTTGACTCTAGAAAATTGAGTAGGTTGCACCGATATGTTAGGTATGCCCGTCAATGCTTGACCATTGTATGGATTGCATTTGTACTGTCGCTGGTGTACAATTTCACAGGGCTCGGTTTTGCAGTTCAGGGTATCTTGAGTCCGCTTATAGCTGCCATATTAATGCCTTCAAGTGCTATTCTTATAGTATGTTATGTTACTTGGGCAACTTCTTTAAAAGGAAGGAAGCTGTAAAAAAAAAGGGGAAAATGTCCCCCTTTTTTTTTACAGCTTATGCAATCAATTCAGGTAGAGTGGTCAAAGAAATAACAGTGCTCTTTTGGAACCACTCTTACTTAACTGCTAAAACGAATCCCTGATTGCGTGTTTTTGAATTTATGGTAATTGTGAATGATAACTTTTTAATGCAGGGCCTGGCACACCCTCTATTTTCACAATTCTATCCAGCCTTATTTTTTCTTTGTTATTGGTTATAAGATAGTCACCCTCCTCCTGTAAGGATGCAATACCCTCTATTACGCCTTTGGAGGTATGAAGGACTTCGTGTTCATCAAAATAGAATATTTCAGAGAATATTTCCTTGGTCTTAATATCCTCAATGGTATTTCTGAAGTCCTGCGGAACAGGTACATAGTTTTTGTTCATAACGCTTCCCTTTTAAATGACTATGTTTATTATAATAACAAATTTTCTTTCCCGACTTTCACAGGATCTTCTGCATTTTTCAGTTTTATAAAACCTTTTTGCCTGATGGGCTTTTGGAGTGTAAGTAAGGAGTAAACTCCCTTATTGGCTATTTGATAATTATTTTCTGGCTAATTTGTTTAAGTTTTTTTATTAATCCTGCTTCATTTATTTCTGTAAAAACATATTTCTTAATGCGTCTTTTTTAATAAACATTTCCAAATGTTCCTTGTTGATTTTTTCTAAGCTATGTAAAAAGATAAAGGGTATGCCAACTTTGATAAGGGCAGGAAGGGCAGAAGGTTGGATGTTCGCTTGGTAACGACAAACTAACGCTAATAAATAAGGACTTATGGAGAATAAAGACAATCAAGGCAATTTGAAAGGTACAAGAAATGTAAATGAAAACACAAAGAATGAGCAGTTAGAGCCTTTTAGAGAAGACCCCAAAGACCAACCTATGACTACAGATCAGGGTGTGAAGGTTACAGATGTTGACAATTCACTTACTGCAGGATCTCGAGGCCCTACGCTAATGGAAGATTTTCTGTTCCGTGAGCGAATGACACATTTTGATCATGAGTCTATACCCGAAAGGGTAGTGCATGCCCGGGGTGCTGGTGCCCATGGGTATTTTCAGGTATATGAACCTATGGCTGAATTTACCAAAGCTAAATTTCTGCAAGACCCTAATGTTAAAACCCCAGTTTTTGTCAGGTTTTCAACGGTAATAGGATCCCGTGGCTCGGCCGATACCGTGAGGGATGTTCGTGGTTTTGCTACTAAATTTTATACCGAAGATGGAAATTATGATTTAGTAGCTAATAATATGGCGCCATTTTTTATACAGGACGGAATGAAGTTTCCTGATGTGGTTCATGCTTTAAAGCCTATGCCTGACAACGAAATGCCACAAGCGTCTGCAGCGCACGATACTTTTTGGGATTTTGCATCCCTTATGCCGGAAATATCTCATATGATTATGTGGGTTTTGTCTGACCGTGCTATTCCTAGGAGTTTTCGTATGATGGAAGGCTTTGGTGTACATACTTTCCGTTTTGTTAACGATCAAGGTAAAGCACGTTTTGTTAAATTTCATTGGAGACCTACACTTGGTACCCATTCTCTTGTATGGGACGAAGCGCAAAAACTGGCCGGAAAAGACCCTGATTGGTTGAGAAGGGATTTGTGGGAGGCCATAGAGTCTGGTGATTATCCTGAATTTGAACTTTGTGTTCAAATGGTGGAGGAAGAAGATGAGCATAAGTTTGACTTTGATCTGTTAGACCCGACGAAAATTATTCCAGAAGAGCTTGTTCCTCTTAAAAAAGTAGGAAAGATGGTATTGAACCGCAATCCGGATAACTTTTTTGCAGAAACAGAACAGGTGGCTTTCCATCCAGGCAATGTAGTTCCAGGTATAGACTTTACAAATGATCCGCTGTTGCAGGCCAGGTTATTTTCTTATCTTGATACGCAACTTAATCGGTTTAACAGTGCTAATTTTACAGAAATACCTATCAATAGACCTGTTACACCTGTGCATAATCAAAATGGTGGTGGCTTTATGAAGCAAACCATTAACAAAGGGAAAGTGAACTATTGGCCAAATAGTCTTGGTGGTGGATGTCCAGTAATGGCCAATGGCGATATGAGTGGATTTGTCCACTATATGGAAAAAGTAGAAGGTCAAAAAATTCGCAAAAGAAGCGAAAGTTTTCAAAATCATTTTTCTCAGGCTACTTTGTTTTGGAATAGTATGTCTATGCCTGAAAAAAAGCATATCATTAAAGCTTTGCATTTTGAACTAGGTAAAGTAGAGTCAAAAGAGGTAAGGCAAAGAATGGTCAACGAAATTCTTAACAATATAGACCATGAGCTAGCAGTAAAAACAGCCGAGGGCATAGGAGTGGCTCCTCCAAGCACTTCTACCATGGATAAAATCAAAGAATCTATAAGCAATGCAGTAGCTTCCGGTAGAATGGTGGAAGACTCACCTGCCTTGAGTATAGAACGGAATAAAAAAGCTGATTCTATTAAAAGTCGTAAAGTAGCTGTACTTGTGTCTGACGGTTTTAACTATGATGAAGTAGAGCAGGTAAAAAATAAAATTATGGAGTTTGGAGGTAAGGCAAAAATTATTTCCAAGTTTAAAGGAAAAGTCAAGAGTGCTGAAGGTAAGGAGTTGGAAGTTGATAAAAACCATATTACCACTGGCTCTATTATGTTTGATGCGGTGTATGTGCCAGGAGGCAAAGAGAGTGTAGAGGCTATGAAAAAGCAAGGAGACGCACTACATTTTATCAACGAAGCTTTTAAGCATTGTAAACCAATAGCTGCCAGTAGCGAAGGGGTGGAGCTTCTTGCCGAGTCTGATATCAAAGGTGTAGAAATAGCTGACCAAACCATTGGAAGTGAAATCAAGAAAAGCGAAGGAGTGATTTCATGTGCCAGCCCTGATAATATTCAGCATTTTGGCTGGGAGTTTGTGGAAGCTATAAAACAGCACAGGTTTTGGTCTAGGGAAGAAAAAACCATGGTGCCTGCATAAGAGAAATTAAAAAAGGTAGTGGCTGGAAATTTCAGTCACTACCTTTTTTATTTTCAACCTGGATTATGCAATAGAAAGTTTTAATGCATAAATTCAGGTTCAATACAAGATTTTTCTGTTTAAAAACCACCCGGTAATGCTGCATCGCTCTCGATTTGCAGGCATTACTTCATGTTCCAGGCTGCTGTCAAATATGACTAAGGTCCCTCCATTTGGCGTAACAGTGATGACTTCCTCCCGTCCATTGTCTTTGGGTAAGTATATGGTCAGATGCCCTCCATCTTTTTCTTCCCATTGCTCATTTAAATAAAAGACAGCCGATATTTTTCTTCCTCCATCATTTTTAAACTGGTCCGAATGCCTTTGATACCCTTTGCCTGCGGGATAAATAGCAAAGTGCATTTCCAAGTCTTCCAAGCCGAGGAAGAATGATTGGTTTAAATGCTGGCGGATTTTTTCCAACTGGATAAAATAGGGGTGATTTTGAAAGACATGGTCATTTTGGTCAATCCATTTAATATAGTCTCCCCGGATTTCTTCTTTGACCACTGTGTTTACTTTGTTACCAATCCCTGCTTTTTTGAAATGGCCATATTCGAGATGGCTAAACATTTCATTTTTTAGTAGGGCAATTGAAGTCTCACTGATGAAATGCTCTAGTATCGCATATCCTTTTTCATACAGGTCAGTGCTTACCCTGTTCAGCATATCATCTTCCAGATGACTTTGCTGCAAAATGTTGGTCTCCATTGTTTCTAAGAACAGTCTGCAAAAGGTAACAATTTTTTTATATTGCAAGTGCTTTTAAACGATAAATAGTGTAAAGTTGTTTATATAATCACATACTAAAATTTTGATGGTTTATGAATGTAATGAAGTACATTTTTCTAGCTTTAATGGCCGGTATACTGGTTTCCTGTGCAGGAAGTACCGGAAAAGAAGTTGTTTTTTCTCAGGAGGAAATAGATGAAGAATCCGAACGGCTGAATGAATTTTTTGAAAAAAGATTTAATGAAGGTGTTGAACGGAGTCCCCAATATCAGTCGCGCCTGGGGATCAAGAAAGATTATGATAAATGGGACGACATTTCTGATGAACATGAACTGGAAGAGTTTGAGATAAGCAAACGGAACAACCAGATCATGCGTGACAGTTTTAATTTTGAAAAACTAAACCGCCAGGCACAAATTAGTTACAGGCTCTCTGACTATAATTTTAAAATGAGAGAGGAGGGTATGCAATGGAGGTTTCACAACTATCCGGTAAACCAGCTTTTTGGCCTACACTCTTCAGCGCCTTCCTTTTTGATCAACGTACACAGGATCGACAGTATTCCTGATGCTGAAGACTACATAGCCAGACTAGAGGGCATGGAACCGTTGTTTGAGCAGTTTATGGAAAAAGTAAAGGTTAGGGAAGAAAAAGATATTATGCCACCTAAATTCGTTTACGAAAGGGTAATCAATGATTGTAAAAGCCTACTGCAAGGTGTGCCATTTGACGACTCTGATAAACCTTCAAGTTTGTGGAAGGACTTTACATCTAAAGTAGAAAGCCTGGACATTTCTTCCGAGGAAGAAGAACGGTTGTTAGCTGAAGGACGCAGTGCTTTGACAGGTAAAGTCCAACCTGTTTATGAAAAGCTCATTGATTTTTTACAGGAATCTTCTGAGAATGCTACTACAGAGGATGGCGTTTGGAAGTTGCCTGATGGAGATGAGTTTTACCAATATGCTTTAAGACGAAACACTACTACAGAACTTACTCCTGAAGAAATATTTGAAATAGGAAAGACTGAAGTAGAAAGGATCAGGGGGGAGATGAAAGAGCTGATGGAACAGGTAGGTTTTGAAGGGGACTTGCAAGCGTTTTATGAGTATTTAAGAGAAGATCCTAAGTTTTACTATCCAGATACGGAAGAAGGGCGACAAGCTTATATTTCTCGGGCTGAAGCAATCTTGGATAGCATGAAAACGCTGCTGCCTCGTATTTTTAATACCTTGCCTGAAGCAGAGCTTGTGGTAAAACCGGTAGAGCCTTTTCGTGAAAAATCCTCACCAGCGGCTTTCTATCAATCTCCAGCTCCTGACGGATCTCGACCAGGTATTTTTTATGCAAATACCTCTGATATGCGTGCCATGCCAAAATATGAGATGGAGGCTTTGGCATATCATGAAGGGCTGCCTGGCCATCATATGCAAATTGCCATTGCCCAAGAATTAGAAGGTATCCCTACATTCAGAAGGCTGGGCAATTACACTGCTTATGCAGAGGGGTGGGGGCTATATTCTGAGCTTTTACCTAAGGAAATGGGGCTGTATGAAAACTCTTATTCTGACTTTGGACGTCTGACTATGGAAATGTGGCGTGCATGCCGTCTTGTGTTAGACGTGGGAATTCATTATAAAAAATGGACACGTGAAGAAGCGATTGATTACTTATGTACGAATACACCAAATGCACAAGAAGATTGTAGAAGAGAGATAGAACGTTATATTGTATATCCTGGTCAAGCAACATCTTATAAAACTGGTATGTTGAAAATACTGGAGATAAGGGATTTCGCAAGACAAGAGCTAGGTGAGGACTTTGATATTAGCAGGTTCCATGATGCAATACTTACAGATGGAGCATTGCCTTTAGATATACTTGAAGAAAATATGCAAAATTGGATAGAAAAAGAGAAACAGCAAGAGGAGCTGAGTGGAAGCAAATAAAAAAAGAGGGGTTTTAAGCCCCTCTTTTTTTATGAATATACCTTTATAATAAATACGTTATCTTTTAACTTCTTAATTTGCTGTGGCCGTTTTAGGCTTTTTAGTTGATTGTATTTTGGTAAGTTTATTGGCTCTGCCAGTGAGTCTGCTTTTAGTTCTTCTATAATTTGAAGTAAATATTGAGATTTTACGGCAAAAGCAGCACTTTCTACGCCCATATGTTTCCCACTGATAATCCCTATTACCTGTCCTTTTTCATCCAGAAGAGGGCCACCGCTGTTTCCAGGATTTACAGGTACGGATATTTGGTAAGAAGTGGTGTCGCCTTCATATCCTGTAGATGAGCTTATCGATCCTTCGCCGTAAACAACGTCTTCTTTAGGGAAGCCTAATGTGTAAACCCTTTCTCCAAGGTCGGCTAGATAACTTTCATTAATGGTGTAGGCAAGGTTGCCGAAACCTGTAAATGTGGTGTCTACAATTTTCAGGATCGCTAAATCTCTTTGTTTGTCTTTGTATACCACTTTTGCAGGGTAAACTGTTTCGTCATAAGAACGTTCTACTATAATACCTTTGGCTCCTTTTACCACATGGTAGCTTGTGACAAGGTAACCATTGTCAGAAATGGCAAAACCAGATCCGCTGCAATTGGCTTTAACCGGTGGCGCATTTTTTTCTTCATCAGCCGAATGTATATCTTGCAATATCTCTGATTGGTATTTCTTTATTTTATCTAAATCTCTTCTTAGTTGTTTATAGTGAACACTTTGGCTCTCTTCTAGCGATTTTAGATAGGTAGAGAAAAATGTGAAAGACCAGCCAAGCAATAACAAGATAGAGGCTGCTACAGCTAGCTTGGTAAAATTAAACTTTTTAACTTTCCTTTTAGGAGGCTTTTCTGTTTTTGCTTCTTTATATGGAGGGATTCCCTCATCTAACATTTCTTTATGAAACTTGTTCAGTTGCTTTTTCAATTCTATCCTTCTTCCGTAAAGCTGAAAGTTTTCATAAGTGTCCAGTTGAGATTGGAACAAATCATGAAGCTCAGGATTGCTCTTCAGTTCTTTTTCAAAAGCAATCTTTTCGTTTTCTGTCATACGCCCGGTGATCCAAGCGTCTATTTTTTCCAGTATCAAAACATCTTCATTCATGATCGTCTAAGTTATCCTGGTTGTTGTAAGCACTGAAGAACATTTTTTTTAGCCTCATCAGGCACTTATATTTTTGGTTTTTGGCATTGTCTGGGTTAGTATATCCAAACTTTTCGGTAATCATTTCCATGTTCAGGTTCCTTATGTAAAAATCTTCCAAAATAGTCCTGCAAGGTTCTCCTAACCGACTAAGTGATTTATACATAATGTTAAACCTGATCTCATTGTCCTTTGCTTGGCTGTCTTCTTTTTCTATCTCCAGAAACTCTTCAAAGTCTTCAACTCTGCCAGTATTCTTCGATTTTTCTAACAGTTTTTTTAGCCATTTTCTTCTGCATACCGAATATATATACGTTTTGACCTTGCAGTTAAGTAAAAAGTCGCTGTCTTTTACCTTTTCATACAAGTTAATAATGGCTTCCTGATAGATATCTTTTGCCTCCTGTTCTGAACCATTGTTTTTGGCAATAAAGTGAAGGATCATCGGAAAGTATAGTTTGTAGACTATTTTTAGCACCGATAAGTCCCCTTCTTTAATCCCAGCCGTTATTTCTTCGTCAGAAAGGTGGTTGCTTTTGCTCATTAACTTCAATATTTAATACTTTATTCTTATGTAAGTAACCCAAATTAAAAAAAAATATTTTTTCGTGGGTTACCTTTAATTACTTTTTGTATTAAGGGTACAATTTATATTATTTAACTAGGATTAACTAACCACTTACAATTATGAAAAAAGTATTTGCAAAATTCAGCGCGATCGTATTTTTAGCTTCTATGATGTTTGCTTGTTCTGCTCCAGAAGAAGAGACTGCAAACGATGCTACTGCTGAAACTGAAATTTCTGATGAAGTAGAATTAGAAGGTGATGTTGAAGAACTAGATGCTGAAGTTTCTGCAACTGAAGAAGATGTTGAAGATCTAGATGAGGCTGCTGATGTTGAAGAAACTGAAGAAGAAGGCGCTGAGGACGAAACTGAAGAAGAGGACGCTGAATAATTGATATTATAATACAGCTCTTAAAAAAAAGGCTTGATGGATTTTTACTCCTTCAGGCCTTTTTTTATTTTAGAAGCACATAAAGTTTATTTACTCAACTTCTATTATGCCTATTAACAAAGATGCATTGGTAAGGTATAGGATTATCAATAAATGCCTTACTAATAAAATGCGTAAGTATCCTTCTAAAGAGGAGCTTTGTGAAGCCTGCATGGATGCGCTAGGCTGTAAAGTGTCTTTTCGCACCATTGACAAAGACATCGAAGATATGAGGCATAACGAAGAGTTGGGATATTTTGCCCCAATTGCTTATGACAGAGTGAAAAAAGGGTATTATTATTCAGAGCAAGACTTTTCTATTGACAAGATTCCGCTTAATGAAGAAGAGGTAAATGCGCTTCAGTTTGCCGTTGCTGTGCTGGATCAGTTAAAAAGCATTCCTCTGATGGGACAGTTTTCTGGTGCTGTGGGGAAAATCGTTGAGGCATTTAATTTAAATCGTATCAGTGATAGCGAAACTTTTGACTTTGTTGAGTTTGATAACCCCCCTTATCTGTCCGGCGGCCATTTGTTGAACAAGATTGTAGAGGCGATTAAAGCAAAACAATTGATTGAATTCAGCTATAAAAAACACGGCGAGCAGGTGCTTAAATCTTATAAGCTAGAACCTTATTTGCTTAAAGAATTTAGAAATAGATGGTATGTAATAGGCAAAGATACCAATCATGATAAAGTAAAGGTCTTCGGCTTAGACCGAATTGTTGAATTAGAGATGCTAACCGCTTATTATGAGTCGGATAAGGGGTTTGATAGAGATAAGTATTTCCGACATGCCTTTGGAATTACGTCCATGCAGGATGACCCTGTTGAACTCCTCCTTTCTTTTACCCCTAAAGCTGCAGATTATATAAAGACACTTCCTTTGCATCATTCGCAAAAGGTTGTTAAGGAGTCTGAAGATGAGTGCTTGATACAGCTTTATGTTTTTCCTACCTATGAACTTATGATGCAACTGCTGAGCTATGGTGAAAATGTAAAAGTGGTTGAGCCTGAATCGGTCAAGCAGCAAATGATTGCCATGTTACAAAATGCCTTGGCAAACTATTGACTTTGCTTAACCTTTGTGCATATTTTTTACAAAATTTTCTACCACGCAGTTTCAATGCGTTGTGACGGCTTTTTTTTGTTATAAGTAAACTAAATATGCCTGCTCTTTGATGTTTAGGCAAGGAGTCGGTGGTTAAACTGCGAAATCTATTGCATAATTCAGGTTTAAGATTTTTTACTCATAACAAAAAAGCCTTATGAAGAACAACGACGTAGTTCAGTATATAGAAAAACTGTGTCAAGTGGCAAAGGAAAAAGCTTTGCTGCAGGACAATGAAGATGCGCAAATGTATTTTAATTATGCCTTAAAAAATTGCCAAAGCTCAAACGATTGTCTTGCTGTGTTTCAGCAGATAAACAATTCAGCGCTTGAGAATAAGGAATACTTGGCATATTATGCTTTGTATAAGGCACTGGATAAATCTGATGATGCAGTTATGGAAATGTTTGCTTTAATACGGCATTCGGAAACTGCTGAGGATATAAACAGTCTTTTACAAATATTTCCAGACCCGATATATCACTTTCTTCTTAATAAAGCAAAAAACACTCAAGATAAGAGTTTGGTGGCTTGCATGTTCCTTCCCCAAAGCAGGTATATCTCAGACCCTGATCCAGAAATGGTCCTCGAAGAAATAAACCACTCGCTCGATATTGCATATGATTATTGGAAAAAAGCCTGTTGATTAGTAAACAAAGTTACTGGTAGAATTTCTAGTTGGGGCAAAACGCTAAATCTGACTGTAACCTCGATTGGCTGAACTGGTTGTTCTGGCTAACAGGTACCGTATTGATTTATTTTTTGCCACCTCTTAGAAATTTGCACTTTGTTTTTGATAATTAAACAGACTTTTTTCCTTGTGTTACCATCCTACACTTCTTGAAATAAACCTCGGGTTAAAACTAAAACTTATACCAACCCAAGGGTCTTCTCTTAAAGAATTAAATACATGTACAAATATTGTGCTACCTAAATCTAGTATTTCACATAGTTGTCCTTTTGAGTTTATTACCAGATCAGATAGCTCCCTGTCCCCGTTCATATTATTTCTCTTATCACCCATATCTGTAAACCCTTTTAAAGTAAACAGTCGGCATCTCAGAAAAGTTAATGTTTATGTATGAAAATTTATTTTTTCTTTCATTTAAGTGGTAGCAGCGCTGAAATAGTTAAAGCCTTCAAGCGTTAAAAATAGGCTGACACTTCTGTCTTTTGGAAAAGGGTAAATGGTTTTGGCGCTATATTCCTATATTTGCAGGCAAATGGTGGTGTTTGGAGAAGTCCAGCTTGCTGTTAATTGTGAACTTGATGAAATACGGTATAATATTAATGTTGCTGGGTTGTCTTTACTTATCTGGCTGTGAGCTATCGAAGATTGAGGGGAGTCAAGATGTTTTAGAATCTGCAAAAGTAGACGAAGATTCTATAAGTGGTACTTTTGATGTTTCAGTAGAAGTGGTTAATTATCCAGAGTTTTCCGCTCATCAAAAAAGAATAGATAGCTATTTGCAGAGGCTTCACAAGAGACGACTATTTAATGGGAGCGTGCTTGTAAGCAAAGGTGGAGAAATTATTTTTAAAAAATCTTACGGGTATAGCAACTTTGAGAGAAAGGAGCCTTTGCTGCCAGAATCTTCTTTTCACCTAGCCTCTGTATCAAAGCAATTTACGGCGGTTTCGGTTTTGATGCTTAGGGATGAAGGCAAAATCAATCTTGATGATGACATTACTGAGTATATGCCTGAACTTCCATACGAAGGTATTAAGGTAAGACATTTGTTGAACCATACTTCTGGCCTAATTAACTTTTTGAACTATGTGCCTACTTATTTATGCTATTGGGACAGTTGTAAAATAGCTACCAATACTGAAATGCCGTATATTTTAAGTGATAAACAGCCGAGACTTCAGTTTAAGCCAGGTACAAGGTTCGCTTATAATAACACAGGGTATGTGCTGTTGGCACATCTGGTCGAGAAGGTTTCAGGTATGACTTTTCAGGGTTTTGTGCAGGAAAGGATTTTTGATGTATTAGGAATGACTAACTCTAGAGTAGTTAGTTTGGCTAATGAACCTATAATTCCCAACCGTGTCTATAATTACCAATTGAACCGGTGGGGGTATCAACCTTTCGATGATGATATTAGGAACGGATTTGTTGGAGAAAAAGGGATATATTCGTCTGTAGAAGACCTCTTTAGGTGGGATCAAGCCTTGTATAGTGAAATCTTATTGAAAGAAGAAACCCTTGAGGAACTTATGGGGTATACAAACCTGGATAATGGCAGAAGGGTGCTGTATGGTTTTGGTTGGAGAAAAATCAAAGACAATCCTGATATGGTTTATCATTATGGACATTGGAAAGGAGCTCGGGCTTGTATTATTCGTTACTATAAAGACAATGATGCTATTATCATACTAAATAATACAGGGAGTAGCACTCTTAAAGGAATAGCCAATAAAATCAAGAAAGAGTTGGGTCAAAAATAGTTGTTTGTGACGGTTTTCACTGAAAGTGATATTGAAAATAAAAAAAACCTGTGCTTCTGCACAGGTTTTTTTTTATTGAGTGTTGGAAAATATTAAGCCTTTTCATAATCAATGTTATAGGCACGCATTCCGTGTTCTCCTAAATCCAAGCCTTCAATTTCTTCTTTGCTGCTTACTCTTAGTCCTAGAGTTTTGTCAATTAGGAATAAAAGGCCTAAAGATACTGGGAAAATAAATATTCCAGTTGCTGCAATTCCGATTAGCTGGCTTATGAGCTGTGCTCCACCTGCTTCGCTTCCAAAGATTCCTACAGCCAACGTTCCGAACATCCCACATACAAGGTGTACCGATATAGCTCCTACAGGATCGTCTACTTTAATTTTGTCAAAGAACAAGACAGAGAAAACAACAATCATTCCGCATACAAGCCCAATGATAGCTGCATCAAGTGGAGTCATCAGGTCGGCACCTGCTGTTATACCCACTAATCCGCCCAAGATACCGTTTAACACCATGGTTAAGTCATGAGTTTTTGTAATAATGAATGATGTAATCATTGCGCCAAAGGCACCTGCCGCTGCTGCAAGGCTGGTGGTTACAAGCACTAGAGAAACTTCGCCTGGGTCCGCAGATAGGACAGATCCACCGTTAAAACCAAACCAGCCTAACCATAAGAAAAATACCCCCATAGTGGCAAGAGGCATGCTGTGACCTGGAAGAGGTCTAACTTTTCCGTTTAAGTATTTGCCGATACGTGGCCCTAAGACAATAGCTCCAGCTAATGCAGCCCATCCACCCACAGAATGGACAATAGTAGATCCAGCGAAGTCAATAAATGGCGTTTCAAGCGTTTCAAGGAAACCTCCGCCCCATTTCCACATGCCTACAATTGGGTACATTAAGCCTACAAGAATCAAAGAAAAAAGTAAAAAGCTTTCAAGTTTTATCCTTTCTGCTACAGCACCTGAAACGATAGTGGCTGCAGTAGCGGCAAACATAGCCTGAAATAAGAAATCTGTCCAATAAGTATATTGGCCGTCTTCATATGCGATAAGTCCAGCAGCTCCTTCTGGTGAGCTTACGCCCCAGCCAGCCCAGCCAAAAAATGACCCTTCAAAAGCCTCGCCTGGATACATAATGCTAAAACCCCACATGGCATAGGTAAGTAGGCCTAAGCCTGGAATTATCGAGTTTTTGAAAAGAATGTTGACAGTATTTTTTGCCCTGGATAATCCTGATTCAACTGTGGCAAAGCCCAAGTGCATGATAAATACAAGGGCTGTAGCGATCATAAGCCACAGGTTGTTTACGGTAAATAGTTCATTTGATACTGTTGTTGGTTCCATGTTTTTCTATTTAGCTAGTAATTAGGTTAATAAAATGGTTTGGTATAAAATGGTTATTGGTAATGGTATTGGTAACTTTTAAAGGGCTGAAATGTCCTTCTCGCCAGACCTTATCCGGTAAGCTTCTGTAATGGTCGAAACAAATATTTTACCGTCTCCTATTTCGCCTGTTCTTGCACTTGACATTATAGAGTTGATAATTTCGTCCGCTTTATCTTCTGGTGCTACGATAGTGATTTTTGTTCTCGCAATTGAGCCCAAGTCATATTCATGGCCTCTGTAAACCGTCTTTTCACTTTTTTGATTTCCCACACCTTTTACATCCTCAAAAGTGAAAAAGTCGATCCCGATGGTGTGCAAGGCTTCTTTTACATTGTTGAAATGCGAAGTCCTGATTATTGCTTCAATTTTTTTCATGTCAATGGTCTTTTAGGTTCCTAATTGTAATATGAAGATAAATTTATAATAAATGTTTTAAATTTTCATCATGAATTTATTGAAAAAATTATAAAATAAGGTATTATCTTTAATTGTTTATGTTTTCTATTCTTAAAGTGCAATCTTATGGTCGTGTGTTTTTGAGTCTATCGGATATTTTCAATTTTTTAGTCAAGTTTACTCTTTTTTAGTTAAGTGTTTTATTGGACGGCATTTTTTAAATTTTTTATAGTTTTTTCGATATGTAGTTTAAAATTAAACGGTCTTTTTTAGTTTTTGGTATTTTTGTCTGTTTGTTGGTTTGCGTTTTATAGTAGTTGGTGTTGTTAAAATTTATTGTTTGGATTACCATTTCTTGTTTAAGATAAAATTGTAAATATTTGTTTATAGTCTTTTTTTAGAAAGTTTTTAGGTGTTATTTAAGGTTTTGGATAAAATACTTCCTGTGTATTTGAGTTTTTGTATTGGAAAAGTACAAATACTTGTTCTTGTTTTCCTTATTTATTCGATTATACATTTTTAACCTTTCTTCATTTGCCTTTATGGCTGGCGTTGCTATAAGATTCACTGTTTGGGCTTATTTCGGTTCTGCAATGGTGTTTTTCTTAGGTGAAAAATGCCAGGTGCTTTGTGAATATTATCATTAGAGGGTGGGAAATACTTGAAAAGTTGTTGTGCCAGCTTCAGCTTTTTTTTTACCCGGGATATGGATGGCTAAATATTAAACATTTTACAGTCTGAACTACTTTTTAAAGGAGGTTATCCTATTTTTTACAGGTGGTATGTCTCAGAAAACCGCATATCTTTTTATATTATCAGGCTTATGTTTTACCTACTTTTTGTGTGGATGTTCTGCTTTTAAAGCACAGCAAGGGCAGATAGAAAGCGATTTAGGGGTAAAAGATTCGCTTGTGCATATTCCTTTAGATGATGTTTTTATTTCCATCAAAGATACCGCATATACTCCTTCTGATTCTTTCTATGTTGCCAATTATTATTATATAACCTTCTCTGATTCTTTAATGGCTTATAAGGAAGTCAATGTAGATTCTGCCGGTACTATTTATGTGGACTATAAAGATTCGCTCATATCCTTCCGTGACAGTATTGTAACCTCTAGGGATACATTGTATAAAAAAGACAAGCTGATGTTGATGAAGCTTGAAGATTATGTGCAAAAGGATAATTATATAGCTAAGTTGCTTAAAAATGTGGTAAGGTTTGACAGGAAAGGTGAGGTGAAAGAAGGGGCAGAAGAGACGACCGAGCAAAGCGATAGCTATTTCCAGCAATACGAAGATCGTGTTATCAGAAGTATAGAAATTAAAGTGTTGGATCCTTTTGGGGCTACCATTACAGATCCTGAAAGGCAGGCTAAAAACTTATTAGAAAAAACTGGGAATGTCGTCCATATTAAAAGTAGAAAGTGGCTTATAAAAAATAAACTGCTTTTTGAAGAGGGGGATAAAGTCAACGCGTTTGAAATTGCAGAAAACGAGCGATTGCTTAGACAGTATGAGTATACTTTTGATTCAAAAATAGATATTCTTAACTATCAGGAAGATAATGATAGCGTAGATGTGGAAGTAGTTGTTCAGGATGTATGGAGTAAGTCCATCGGAGGTCGTTATGACCCTCCGATGACGGGAGGGAACCTATCTCTTGGAGATGCCAACTTTTTGGGAACTGGTACTACTATTTCTAATCAAATGCTGATTAGCCCTATGTTGCCTGCTGGCTACAATTACAATGGCAATTTACTGGTAAATAATATTTATGACACTTATTTTACCGGTCACGCACATTATGTTCTAGAAGACGGTGTGAAAAGGTACGGGGTTAGTCTAAACCGTGAATTTATTTCTCCTGCGATAAAGTGGGCAGGAGGCGTTAGTTTATCCTGGCTTGAACAAGGGCATTATCCTTTGCCTTGGGATGATGACCCACCACGTAGTTATATGAATCATCAGGAGGCATGGATAGGTTATTCGAGTAAATTGATTCAGAGCAACAAGCAAAAGCTTAAGGGTAATCGATGGGTGGCTGCATTAAAAGCTTCTAGGGTGCACCATACCGTAATGCCGCCTGACGGTTTTAACAGCCATCAGTTGTTGGGTAGCCTTGGGTATATCAATACCCGTTTTTTCAAGGACAAATATATTTTCCGTTTCGGCCGGACAGAAGATGTGCCAGAAGGTGATTTAATAGCATTTGTGAGCGGCTTTGATCAAGGGCTGAACAATATCCGCAGGCCCTACTTTGGGGTGAACATGGCTTGGAGCCGTTTTAATAGAAACTTAGGGTATTTCTATGGGAACTTTACCCTCGGAGCCTATAGAAATGGAGCCATATGGGAAGAGGGGGCGCTTCATGGTCGATTTATGTACTTTACCCCAATTATGAATATGCACCGATGGAAGTCTCGGGTTTATGTCGGGCTTAGGTACACAGAAGGTATCAATCCGTTACCATGGCTTGAGGTTGATGTAAATAGAAGTATGGGGGTGCGTGGCTTTAATGCACCTGATCTAAGAGGTATCAAAAAAGGGGTTTTAAACCTGGAGTTGAACCTTTTCCCACCACTTAATTTTTTTGGCTTTAACTCAGCGCTGATATTTTTTGCCGATATGGCTTATATAGGGAATGAAGGTTTTTTATTTAAAAACGAAAACCTACAGACAGGTTTTGGTTTTGGTCTCCGCTTTCGAAATGAGCACTTGATTTTTGGAACACTTCAGTTTTTGGTTGGCTTTTACCCTCAAGCCCCCCACGTTGGTAGGCCAGGCTTTCAGTTTTTTGAGCGCAGCCGCTTTTTCTACGAATTTAATCAGTTCCAGTTCCCTAAACCTGCTGCTGCTTATTTACGCCAAATGTAATTCATAGTGTATGATTGACATTTTGAGTTTAAAAAATTTGTTGTTGTTTTATTTTTAATTAATATTGCCCCTTCGTAAGATTAAATTTAATGATACAACTGTGTCATTTAATCTTTTCCTGCTTTTTCGTCTAGGTTACAAAGGTTATTGCAAAAAATACCTCGCTCAGATTTGGGTGCTTCTCATGAGGTAGAATATCCGTGATTACGTAATCTAGGCCAGAAAGGTTTTTTTAGTATTTAGAATATTAATTTTTTTATATAATTTTGAAGGTTGTTGTCATTGTGTAAAATCAGGATTAACCCATAAACTATTTAATATTTATCAATATTGAAAACTAATACCATTTTATTGTCAGTATTTTGCATTTTCCTGATAGCCTTCAGTGCAAATGCAAGTGGAGGCCCCGGTAAAGGAGGTTCTAGCAGTCCGGACAGTACAGGTGAACAAAAGACTGTGCTTCTTTTGGATAATCAAAACTTTGCCAAGCGTTCCAAAGCTCACACAAAGAAAAGTGCTCCTCAAGAAGCAAAAGAGTCAACTTATAAACGATGGACTAACCTAAAATATTCTGGTTATATCAGAAGTTATAACCAAATGCTTAATATGCCTGTCAGGTACGAGGAGCTTCCTGCACAGACAGTTTTCACCTTTAACGGTTTGGATAGACGAGCCGGAGTTTTTACAGGTTATCAAGAACCACTTTTTCTTCTTCGGTTAGAAGGGGCGCCCACCTCAAGAACACACTTCAAGGTTGAATACCACATGGACCATCAGTTGTTCGGTAACTTTTTTGAGAATACCATAGAGCTAGGGACAGGGCCTGGTAGTACAGCCAACAGGAGGATAATGAACTACAGGATTTTTGAATTTACAGCCGGAGCCAATACCAATTTTGGCGATTTTACCTTGACTTCAGGTGGTGGTGTTATTTGGCAAAAAATGAGTCCTTTTACCCTATGGAACTATGAATATAGAGATGATATGTTCGAGCGGTTTCCTTGGGAACCCGAAGGTGCTTCTTGGGCTAGGTATAATACATATTACGCTGACCAAAATATTGCAAGGGACCAAAGATGGGGAAATACTGGTACTCAAGGTTTTGTCCTAGATGGTAGAAATTTGCCGGGAGGTTTTAATTTCAAGGTAATGTATGGTAAAACGGACAATAGTGGTGGTTTCCAAACTTATCTTGCTAGGACTCCTAAGAATATGTTTGCATTTAAAGTAGACAAGACACTTGGCAGGCATAAAGTCGGTGTTAACTATTTTGGTCAAAATGGATTTACAGACAGCCGAGCAAGGTATAGGATAAATCAGGAAATTTTAACTGCTGACGCACGATTAAATTTTAATGATATCAAAATTTATACAGAGTTTGGTGTCGGGCGTTGGAGAGATAGTGTAAATGTATACGATAACCCAGCCAGAGGGGAGTTTGAGGGGGAGATAAGGCCTGGAGGTATAGACTGGGATTGGGACAGAGAAAACATTCTTAACAACCACTGCTTTAACATGCAGGTAGATGTTGCCAAAAGTTTGTTCGGGGTACCCCTTAGTCTTCAAGCATATAGTATAAAAAAATCAGTTGTCAATGTAAATAGCCAAGTGTTAAATACTGCTAACCCTCATGCAGTTGCTACGCCTGCCCTAATATATAGCCCTAATGATATTATGACTATATATAATGGTATCACAGATGTGGGGCAAATGGCTAATAATAGATGGGCTACCAATGCAAAGTATGAAGATACGCATGGCAAGTTGAAAGTCCTGTTTATGATCAGTGCAGGCCAGGAACATGACAACTTGTTTAGTAGTGATACCAACAGTGTTTTCAATAACCCCGATTTTAATTCTGTATCCTTTCATCACAGATCCAACCATTTTACCCGGTCAAGATTTGCATACTTTCAAAGAGATTTAGGACCTTACAACCGGATCATAAGTCAGTTTAGGAGAACTTTTGAGACTATTCGGATTACTGATCCGGTGGCTGATTATAAAAAAGGCTACAACAGTATTGAATATTCTTTGAAGTATAAGTTCAGGGTCTTGGATAGGGACTTAATTGTGTCTAATTACGGTAACTATAATTCGGTTAGGGAAGGTTTCTCTCCTGTCCCGACATTTACAGAGGAAGCTTTCGTAAGAACATTTTATGAGGAGCTTATGACCTTTTATGCAGTTAGCCCCAAGCTAACCATTATAAAGTTCTTTAGCCTTGAAAGGAACTTTGGTAACATGAGGACAGAGCTCGCCGAAAACGGAAAACCGATGAACCAAACGGCATACGGTTATGGCATTGGTCTGGACTATGACTTTTCTAGCCGTGCAGGTCTTTTCTTGAGACATAGGTGGTTAAGCCATACCGATAAAAACTTTGAACTCGACAGGTTCAGAGGTTCAGAATCAACAGTAGAACTTAAAATCTTTTTCTAAATATTCCTAATTCCCAAATATAATGATCAGAAAGTTAGTTTTAATTGCTTTTGTACTTTTGAGTGCTGGCAATATTCTTAAAGCACAGGTTGTTTACTTCAACGGGCTTGGAAGGGCTCTGGTTACCACTGATAATATAGGCGGTGTTGCAATGGATCCTGATCCGGCAGCTGGCCTTACTGATACTATTAACCCAAGAAGTGGTACAGGTGGATATACCATATTTGACCTTGGTGTAAATGCGCAACCAAACGAAAACTTAAGGGCGCATGCGCTTCTTAGAATAAGAAATGAGTTTGGGGGCTTCTATGGAGATGGTAGTTTCCTTGAATTTCGTCAGCTTCGCTTAGACGGGGTATTAGGAAAGGTTTTTAAATACGAAATAGGCGATGTTGATTTAATGTTGACTCCTTATACCTTATATAACTTTGAAGAAATGTACAATGATTTTGAAGCAGATGTTTTTGCTATCAGAAGAAGCATTGTTCATTATGAAAATTTTAATTTTGGAAACAAATGGAGGCTTCAAGGGTTTAATGGTTCGGCAGCTTTTCAATATGAGAAGGGTATCGAAAGGCTTGGTTTCAGAGCTTTTGCCACAAGGACCAATAGAACAAATTTTCTTAATGTGCCTGACCGTGTCCTTGCAGGTGGTAGAATTGATGTTAAACAAAGTAAATACTTGAGTGTTGGTTTGAATGCAACAAACTTTTTTGATATTGTAACTACCGTACCTTCTGATCTAACCAATTATAATAATAGAGTATTTACTGGAGACTTTGCCAGTACTTTAGATCTTGATGCTTTTAGGTTTAAGCTGTTTGGGGAAGGTGGTCTTTCTAACTATAGCTATGACCTTGATGGGGTAAATGTTACCAGAACGGATGACAACTACTTCTACGACATGGGATTGTCTGGGGAATACAAGCCTCTTCAAGCTAAAGTGGCGGTGTCTTATAGAAATGTTCAGCCTGACTTTCTCAGTCCTGGAGCACAAACCAGAAGAATATTTGATGGTGGAATTGGAGATTTAGATCATCAAATTTACCCGTTCCTTGGCAATCAAGAGGTGTATAGGAATCCAATGTTGTTTGATAGGATTACTCAAGAGTATGGCTTAAGAAACCTTACTATCCAACCTACGTTAATGCCTTTTTTGCCGCAGTATAATAATATTACTCCATATGGAACAGCAACACCAAACAGACAAGGTTTTACTGCTACAGTTTCTGCTGGAGAGGATGATAAAATACTTAAATTTAATGCAACGGCTGACCTTTTAACTGAGATTGTGGGGGTTGGTTCGCCTGGAACTAGGACTTTTACCGGACTAAGAGGAGGTATGGTTCTTAATGTAAATCGTATATTAGGATGGGAAAAGGCGATTGCTTTGAATGGTGGAATTAGGTATGAAGATACAAGGAGAGAACAAAATCCAATTAATTTCCAAAGTACTTTGTATGATGCGGGATTATCTATTGAAGTTTTGACAGGTTTAGATATTTTAGGTGGATATAAATTGTTGGTTGCAAGTGGAAATGAATTTGTTCCAGTATATGATTCATTTAACTTTATTTCTGATTATGACGATCTTAGCCTAGATTTAACTGAAGATATACTTGCCTTTGGTGTAAGGTATAGGTTTAGTAATAATAGCTATTTTACCTTCCAGGGACATTTTGCAGGTTTTACAAATAGAGTAAATATCACTGGTGATGAACGTTTCCCGGGCAATTATAGCATTAATCAGGCGTTCTTAAACTACACTATGGTTTTTTAATGCCATTTACTAAAATTTAATTATGAGCAAGGGTTCACTTATCTACAACTGTTTTAGGAAAGGATTTGCTGTTGCTACTCCTTTTCTTCTCTATCTGGTTTTCTCCACATCTGGGTGCGGAACCAAGCAAGAATTTTCCGGTACAGAGCTTGTTGTAGCACCAGATGATTTTGAGGTTTTTGAAAATTCGTTTGAAGTTTCTCCGAAATCGGTAAACTTAGAACGAGAAGATGTGTCTTTTAAAGCGGAATTTAACCACCGTGTTTCTTGGCGGATAAGGTTAAAAGGCCTTACCTCTGGTGCTGAGAAAATGATTAAAGGAGTGGATGATCATATCAATGCTGATCTCGTCCGTTGGGATGGAGGACATGATGAGCTTTACTTTTTTAAAAAAGATGAAAATGTGGCCGTGGAGCTTTCTTTTATGGGTAGCAAGTTGGTAAAAAGGGACACAATAAAAATTTCTGCGGCTAAATTGTTTAGTCCACCTGGGACAAGAAGTAGCATTATGCTTAGTAATGATGATAACCGTAACTCTCGTGAAGGCTTTGAAGGTATCTTTAATTTTAACTCAGCTACTTGGACATTTGGTCCTTATCCGGATCCGGGAGAACAGATTTTCTTTGGTCAGGATAAAATGGAACGTGATAACCATCCTCCTGTGCAAGGAGAGTTCGCTTTGACGCTCCATGGAAATGATAGGAACGACGATTATTTCGTTACTGGTATCAAACGTGCATTGACTAACCAAGAAATAGAGCGTATGCCTTCCGATCCCGATTCTGTTTATATCAACATTTATATATATGGCCGAGGACATGCTGCCACTAAAATGAATGTGTCGTGTGAAGAAGCAGATGATGGAGGTTCTGAACATATAGAGAATAAACATGATGCGTGGGAGCACCAATTGAGTTTCGATCATCGTGGCTGGAAACTGTTTAGCATTAGATACTCTGACCTTACTAGGTCTGCTAACCCTGACTATGGTGGTAACGGTAATGGAAGAAGAGAACCGCAGTATTTGAGAGGTGTTGGGTTCAACCTTGTTTCGTCTCCTCCGGGAAATGAAGTAAAAGCTACGTTCGATTTTCCAATAATTACCTTCGGAAAACCGTTTAATCCTAAGTAACAGCGTAAATAACACCTATGAACAACATATTTCTAATATCAGCTTTATTGCTGTCATCTTTAGCACTTAAAGATTGTTCAAATAACTTTGTAGAAGTCGCTTTGGATGATAGTCATCAAATTGCAGTCCCAGAAGACCCTGAGTATGGGATAGACCCTTTATCTTATAATAAAGGTATACTTGAAGATTTTACAGGAGAAATCTGGAGCTGGTGGACTTCTGGAGAAAAGATTGGTATTCAAAAAGTCGGCGATACTTTAAAATTGCAGCTTAAAGAAGCTGGTGCTAATTATGACTGCTGGGGAAGAGAGTTTTCCAGAATGTATGATATGAGCGAAGTTTCAGCGCTTAAAGTAAGAATGCGTTTTGAAGGTGGACTTTCTCCTATGGTTAATATCCAGGTTAAGGATATGAACGGAATTGCCACCAACATGAACCCGCCTCAAGCCATGGTTAAAAGAGGAGGCTTTACTGACTATTACTTTGACTTTAATAATAAGTGGAAGCAAATTTGGCCTGCAAGTGATGTAGTGGATAATACCAAGATCAGAGAAATCTTATTCTTTGTTAACCCTGGTAAAATGAACTGGACAGGTACGCTTTATATAGATGATATTGTTTTTGTTCATCCTGATGATGTAGTTGACCCACGTAAACAGAGGATGGAAGCTCGTAAAAAGAAAGAGGAGGCTAGAAAAGCTAAAGAGAAAGCTGAAAAAGAAAAAGCTGACGCTGAAAAGGACGAAGATGAAAATGAGGGAGAGGATGATGGTGGCAAAACCAATCGTGAGCTTCCTGAAACTGGAGATATGGCCACAGATATTGATGGCTCTAATTTAAATGTAAGCGGAAGTGCTGACCCTGTAATGCTCGATGATTTTTCTGAAGAAGGTATATCTGATTGGTGGTCAGGTGATAGGATTACACTTCAACAGGAAGAGAACGGCTTAAAAGTTATTGCTGATGAAGCAGGGCCTGCTTTCGAGACTTTTGGTATGAAGTTTGATGAAGCTATTAACTTCAATAGAACTCCTGTGATCAGAGTCCGTTTCAAACCTATTTGTGAAAAACCTGGAGAACTAAGGGTAGATATTAAAGATATGGAAGGTTTTTCAACAAATGCACGTCCTATAGTAATGAAGTTTGAAAGTGGTACGGATTTTGTTGAATACTATTACAATTTTACCGGGCGCTTTGAACAAAGTTTCCCAAATGTAACCAGGGTAAATCCTAATGAAATTATCGAGGCAATATTTTTTATCAATCCGGGAGGAGAGCCTTTTACAGGGAATCTTCTTATTGATGAGATAGAAGCTATTAGCCTTGAAGAGTTTAACCGTGTAAAGTAAATTGTATAAATAAAACAGATTGATTTATGGTAAATTTTAGCTCTATTTCAGCTTTATTCTTGTCTCTGTTTATGGGTGCTGCACCTGTAGCGGAAAAGGAAACAAAAGTAGCTTCAGAAAAGCCTCTTGTGCTTGTTGAAGATGCAACTAACAAAGGTGGTGTACTTATCGATGATTTCTCTACAGAAATTTGGAGCTGGTGGGACAGTGGCTCTGAAAAATGGGACAGAGAAAGAGATGGTGAAGTGCTTAAAGTTAAAGCTAAAGGTGTTGGTAAAGATTATGAATGTTTTGGAAAACAGTTCGATCCAATTGATTTTACCAAGAACCCTGTAATGAGACTTAAAATTAAGTCTGATGAAGATGTTAAAGTAAGAATTGACCTAAAAGATGTTGATGGTTTTGTTGCTAACGCTAAGCCTATCGTAAAAACTATTGAGAAAAGCGATGAATTCCAAACTGTAGAGTTTGACTTTACTGGTAGATGGACTCAGTCTTGGCCTGACAAGCAAGAAGTTGACGCTGTTGAGATTGTTGAGCTTCTTGTTTTCTTAAATCCAGGTGGACCAGCTTTTTCTGGAACTGTTTGGATGGACGACATCATAGCACTTCCTGCTGAATAAGATAATAACTAACAGAGAATCTGGTTATACTATACTGGTTCTCTGTTTTTTATTGCCCAATGTTTAGCCACTTATCTTTAACTTATCTAGTATTTTAATAATTTATGATGAAAATCAGCTTACTAAACAAAGTTTCAGCTTGTGTATTGGCTGTTTCTTGTGCTTTTATGGTCAGTTGTTCTGAACCAGAAAATAGTGCGCAAGTAAAGAAAGCTTCTGCTAATGCTGTTAAATATCCGCTTACAGACGCTGAAACTGATAAGCGCGTACAGGAATTAATTTCCAAAATGAGCGTTGAGGAAAAAGTTGGGCAAATGACCCAAGTTAACCTTAATGTTCTTTTAAAAGGAGGATACGCCAACCAAGATGGTACTATAGATGACGAGTTGCTTAAGAAGGCCGTTTCTGAGTATAAAGTTGGTTCTATTCTAAACGCGATCAACCATGCTTATGATCTTGACACATGGCATACTATCATTAAAGCCATTCAGGACGAAGCAACTAACAATACTCCTAATAATATCCCTGTTCTTTACGGAATTGATGCTATTCACGGTGTTACATTTACGCTAGAATCTACTCTATTCCCTCAAAACATTGGTATTGGTGCGGCTCGTAACAAAGAGCTTTCTAGACTTGCTGGAGAAATCACTGCCAAAGAAACTAGGGCTTCTGGTATCAGATGGAACTTTGCTCCTGTACTAGATGTAGGAAGACAACCGCTTTGGCCTAGATTTGGAGAAACTTATGGTGAAGATGTTAACCTTGTTAAGGAACTTGGTGTAGCTTCTATCAAAGGTATGGAAGGTGACGGTGAGCTTAACAGAGTTGATAGAGTGGCTTCTTGTATGAAGCACTATATCGGTTACTCTGATCCTAGAAGTGGTAAGGACAGAACGCCTGCTTTCATACCAGAAAGACAACTAAGAGAGTTTTTCCTTCCTCCTTTTATTGAGGCTGTTAAGTCAGGTTCTCATACAATTATGATTAATTCTGGTGATGTTAATGGTATTCCTGTACATGGTAACCATTACCTTCTGACTACTATCTTAAGAGATGAGCTTGGTTTCGAAGGTGTGGCTGTTTCTGACTGGGAAGATATTATCAGACTTCATACAAAACATAGAGTGGCGCGTACTCCTAAGGAAGCTGTAAAAATGGGTGTTATGGCTGGTGTAGATATGAGTATGGTTCCTCATGACTTTTCTTTCCATGAACTGCTTGTAGAGTTAGTAAATGAAGGAGAAGTTCCTATGTCTAGAATTGACGAGGCGGTTTCTAGAATTCTAGCTCTTAAATTTAAGGTAGGTTTGTTTGATAATGCTTATCCTGAACCAGACGCTATCGAGCAGTTTGGAAAAGGAGAATATAAAACTGCTGCTTTAGATGCTGCAAGAGAGTCTATAACTCTTCTTAAAAATGCAGACAATACACTTCCTTTAGCGAAAGGTAAAAAAGTTCTTGTAACTGGCCCTGCCGCAAACTCTCACTCTTCTCTAAATGGTGCTTGGTCTTATACTTGGCAAGGTACTGACGAAAAATGGTACCCTGAAGGAAACAGAACTGTTGTTGAGGCTATCCAAGATAAAGTTGGTGAGGAAAATGTTGTCTTCACTAAAGGTACAAGGTTTGAAAGAAGAGACTTTGATATCAAAGAAACTGCAGAAAAAGCAAAAGATGTTGACTATGTTGTAGTTTGTATCGGTGAAGATGCTTATGCAGAATCTCCTGGAGTAATTGATAACTTAGACCTTCCTGAAGTACAGCAGAGACTTGTAAAGGCTATGTATGCTACTGGTAAACCAGTTATCCTTGTTCTTGTAGAAGGTAGACCTAGAATTATCCGTGAAATCGAAGAAGATGCTAAAGGTATTGTTTTAGCTTACATACCTGGAAGCCAAGGTGGCCCAGCTATCGCTGACGTTCTTTTCGGAGATTATAACCCTAACGGTAAGCTACCTTATTCTTACCCTAGGTTCTCTGGTGACTTGTTAACTTACGATCATACTCAAAGTGACAGAGTTACTGAGCTTGCTCCAGGTAAAATGGGCGAAGGAGGATATAAGCCACAGTGGCCTTTTGGTTTTGGTCTGAGTTATACTACTTTCGAGTATAGTAATATCAAAACTAGCTCTGCTAAACTTTCTGATGACAACTCAATTAAAGTTAGCGTAGACGTTACTAACACAGGTAAACTTGCAGGTAAAGAAGCTGTAGAACTGTACAGCAGAACTTTATATGCTTCAGTAGTTCCACGTTACAGAAGACTAAGAGACTTTTCTAAAGTTGACTTAGAGCCTGGTGAAACTAAGACTGTAAGCTTTGAGATCGGTGCTGATGACTTGAAGTTTGTTGGTACTGATAGCAAAACCTTTGTTATTGAACCTGGTGATATTGAATTGCACATTGGTAACCAATCTGCAACCATTTCATATGGTAAATAAACATTTCCTTCTTTAGAGGGTTAAAAAAAAGCAACCGGAAACGGTTGCTTTTTTTTATATATTTACCGCTGTGAGAAAGAAGGGTACGAACGTATATTAATTGGATAAAACAAAAGTATAAGCAATATGGCTCTGGTCTCAATAAATCCATCAAATCAGGAAGTTATCGACAAATATCCAGTGTTTTCTAAAGCAGCTGTAGATTTGGCCCTTGTTCAGGCAGGAAAGGCTTTTTTAGAGTGGCGTGACACTGGTTTTAATTTTAGAAGAACATGTTTTATGAAATGTTCTGAATACTTGCTCGATAATAAAAGCAAGTTTGCAAGCCTGATTACAAAAGAAATGGGCAAACCAATTACACAGTCGGTTAGTGAAATTGAAAAATGTGCTTGGGTTTGCGAATATTATGCTGTAATGGCGCAGGATTTTCTTAAAGATGAACATATTGAAAGCGATGCGACCGAGTCTTTTGTTTCTTATGAGCCATTAGGGACGATTTTTGCCATAATGCCTTGGAACTTTCCATTTTGGCAAGTCTTTCGTTTTGCTGCACCAGCTCTGATGGCGGGAAATACAGCTGTATTGAAACATGCCTCTAACGTTCCTCAATGTGCGTTGGCCATAGAAGAGGTTTTTAAAAATAGCGGTTTCCATGACAATGTTTTTCAAAGCTTATTGATTAATAATGATATCGTTGAAGATGTTATTGCTGACCCGGCAATCAAAGCTGTTACTATTACAGGGAGTGAAGCAGCTGGTTCAATAGTTGCCTCTACCTCAGGAAAACATATAAAGAAAACAGTATTGGAACTCGGAGGCAGCGACCCTTTTATTGTCTTGCCAGATGCAGAAATAGATCGGGCAGCGCAAGTTGCGGCTGATTCCAGATTGTTGAATTCTGGACAAAGTTGCATAGCAGCTAAAAGGTTTATTGTTGTTTCTTCTGTTTTTGATGAGTTTTTAGATTCACTAAAAAAATATGCCTCGGAATATGTACCGGCAAACCCTTTGTCTCCTGATGCGAAACTTGGTCCCTTGGCTAGGGAAGATTTAGTGCAGTCACTTCTTAGGCAAGTTGATAAAAGTTTAGAACAAGGTGCAGTACTAACATGGGGTGGGGGAAGACCTGACCTAGACGGGAGTTTTGTTAACCCTGCTATTTTAACCAATGTACAGCCTGGCATGCCGGCTTGGGAGGAAGAATTGTTTGGCCCAGTTTTTTCTTTGATCAAAGTAGAAAGCGAAGAAGAAGCTATCAGGGTGGCCAATGATAACAGATATGGCTTAGGGGCTTCCTTGTGGACTTCTGATATGCCTAAAGCTATTGAGTTGGCTAAAGGTATAGAGTCAGGTGCTGTATTCATTAATGGTTTGGTAAAGTCTGATCCTCGGTTGCCTTTTGGAGGTATTAAAAAGTCAGGATATGGACGTGAACTTTCTACACTTGGCATTAAGGAATTTGTAAATGCCAAAACAGTGTGGATTAAGTGATATTATTTACGACTTGATCGCATATGTCCATGTGAGACTGTTACAGTAGATTGATGGGTATCTTTAAAGTGGACGAAACTATACTTTTTTAAGCGGCGATGTTGTATCTCAATCTTTTTTATAATGCATTGGGTACAGTGGCAGCCTTAACTTCTCCTGATTAATTTATTGTCATTATAATAAGTTCTACCTGCCTATTTTGTAAAATTTGGCATTTGTAAAGTACTGTGGTATAGATCTGACCATGTGTTTTTGAACTACACTTTTATAGACTTACGTTTTAATAACAGGTTTGTAAGTGATATGTTTGGCGAATTTTGAAAAAAATTTAGAACCTAACGTTATTTGTAAGTATTCTAAATAGATGTCAGATGGTAAGAGGGAGAGATTTTGTAATTGTGGGGTTGACACCTTATGATGTTGAGTTTGGTAGCAACTGTAAAAATATTGCAGAAGAGATTGCAAAGCATAACAGAGTGCTTTACATTAATAGACCAGTAGACAGGGCTTCACTAATTACTAGGCGAAATAATCCCTCTATGCAGAAAAGGATCGCTATTAATAAAGGGGAAAAGGAAGACCTAGTCCAAGTTTCCGAAAACCTTTGGAACCTTTATCCAAAGACTGTAATGGAGTCTGTGAACTGGCTAAATATTAATAGTATATTTGACTACATAAATAAAGTTAACAATCAGCGTCTTGCAAATAAAATTCTTGGAGCAATAGAACGTTTGGGGTTCAAGGATTTTATATTATTTAATGATAATGACTTCTTTAAAGGCTACCACTTAAAAGAGCTTTTACAGCCAAGCCAATATGTGTATTATATACGGGACTATCTGGTTGGTTTGAAGTATTGGGCAAAACATGGTGAAAGAATGGAAAAGAAGCTTATTGGCAAGGCTGATGTGGTGGTAACCAATTCTACTTACCTTTCTCAATATGCAGAGGCTTATAACCATAAGGTGTTCTATGTTGGTCAAGGTTGCGATTTGAGTCATTTTAAAGAAAGGGCAGGTGTAGGAGCTCCTGAAGATTTGCAAAATATACAAAGTCCAGTTGTAGGTTATGTTGGAGCTTTAAACAGTCATCGATTAGATATATCTATTTTAGAATATATTGCAGATAACATGCCTGAGTGGAATCTTGTACTGGTAGGTCCAGAAGATGAAAACTTTCAAAAAAGTTCTTTGCACAAGAGGAAGAATGTACACTTTCTTGGAAACAAGAGCATACAAGAGTTGCCCCAATATATTCAACGTTTTGATGTCTGTCTTAACCCGCAGCTTGTCAATGCTCTTACAATTGGCAATTACCCTCGGAAGATTGACGAATATCTAGCTATGGGTAAACCATCGGTGGCTACTAAGACAAAAGCTATGGAGGTTTTTAAGGATCATGTTTATTTGGCAAACTCTAAAGAAGAGTACGTCCAGCTGATCAGAAAAGCCTATAATGAATTTACGGACGACAGGGCTAACATGTTGAAGGCGTTTGCGGCCACACACACTTGGGAAAACAGTGTGAGGGGAATATATAATGCTATCTTAGCTGTTGAAAGATTTGAATACGCTCTTGCTGTTTAAGCTTGGTGCTTCAGACAATAGATGAAACAACAGCAGGTACTTTCGGATAAGTTTAAAAGTACCTGCTTGGAGGTTGTCTGCTTTTGTAAAGGAGTCTAGTTATATCATCAATAGGTTAAAGGACAGGTTTATGATCTTTTAACCTATTTTTTTTAACCTGAAATGGCAAATAGGTTTCTGTTATGTTAGCAAAATAACTTCAAAATCAGTTGCTTTGCTCATGTTTAGGTTTATGCATGAACCCAGAGGTCTGGACGGCTTTTCCCAAACTTGTTTCTGCACCAATCTATCAGTTCTCTTTGCTGTAGGTAGTTAAGGTTTATAAGTGACTTTTTTAATTCCTTTTCAAATAAACCACGGTCAAAGCTTACTTTTTCCAGTATCAGTTTAGAATAGCTTAAAATATCCATATTTCTACCATTTTATTGTCCTTAATTTTCAAGGATTTATCCCTTTTTTCTTATACAAAGGAACAAATCTTTGGTGTATGAAAAAATGACTTTTATTAGTGCAGAATGTGATGATTGTATGGTTTTATATGCTTTTTCTGGGGTGTAGGTTATTTATACGAGCTTTTGGGGCGGGTTTGATATGAAATACAGTATTATTGACCTTTTAAGCTTTTTCCGCAATGAGGGCATTTGCCGTTCGCTTTATTTTTATGAGGTTTTGTTTTCCTTTTTTTAATTTCTTCCGCAAATCCTGATGATAATATACCGGCAGGCAAAGCAAAGAAACCAAGTCCTAGTACTGCGATGACAGCCCCTAAAAACCTGCCTAATGGAGTAAAAGGGTACATGTCTCCATACCCTACTGTTGTTAATGTAGCCACACCCCACCACATGGTGGCAGGTATGCTAGAAAATGCTTCTGGTTGTGCAGTGTGTTCAACAAAGTACATTAAGCTGGATGTAAATATTAATATTAAAGCTAGCAACGTAATGGTAATGGACAGTTCGACCCTTTTGTTTTTTACCACGTTAGATATTAACTCTAAGGTTCCAAAATACCTGGTAATTTTCATCAGCCTGAAAAGGCGGAGTAAGCGTAACATTCTTATAAACCTGAAATCAATACCTAAAAAGGGGAGAAAGAATGGTAAAAATGCAAGCAAATCTACTATGCCTAAAAATGAATACATGTAGTTTAAACGGCCTTTAATAGGGTGTCTTTTTTTTGGTGATTCGATAATGGCCCATACGCGGAGTAGATATTCAATGGCGAAAAATGTAATGGAAAAGTATTCAAACCCAGTAAAGAAAATACTTAAAGGGTTATAAATACCATCTACTGTTTCTAAAATTACAGCTACAACATTTAATACAATAAGATTTATCAGAAATAGGTCGAAATACCAACTAAGAGACTTTGGTTCAGTGGTTTCTTCTAAAACTAAAAATACTTTTTTTCGAAAAGTCATTATTTGACCTAGGTATAAATGTCAATCTTTCGCTGATAGCAATTACTTTGGTGGATATTTTTTTGGTAATATTTTTTCCTTCTACAAACTAATGTAAAAGCAAAACCGCCAATGTGTTAAACTGGCGGTTCTTGTTTTAGTTTTAATTTTCTGAATATAAATTTATAATCTCGTGTATCTCTGGCATCTCTTTAAGGTTTATCAGTCCAGCATATTCATTTTTAATAGCTGAGTTTATAAGGATGCGTAAAGTAATTTCATTTTTGTTTTTGAAGATGAGCTCATTTTCGTTGAATCTGTTCATAGTTCTGTAGTTTGGAGGTATTGGGATGTTTATAAAAAATACCCGTTTTTTTATATAAATAACTTGTAAAGGGCCGGATTAGTTATAAGTTTTTAAAAATTTCCCTTAAAAATCAGTACTGCTTTTTCTAGGAGTGTAGTCTCACTTGTTTGGCAAAAAGCGCTTAAAGGTTTTCCAGTATTTGTCTTTGTAGATATGATAGTCGAAGCCGAATAACCCCGAATATTTTTGTTGTGCCATATAGAGGATTTTGGAAGGTTTTCTGAAGTCTTTACAAGCGAAATATATTTCTCTTGAGTTTCGAGTTGTTTGTCGGCCAATGTAAAGGTAACCCTCGGCGTCTTTTAACTTTATATCTTCTTCTATTTCATTAAGCTTTTGGTAATCCTCAGTGTTGGGCATTCCGGTATTTGTATCACCATTGAATTGCAGTTCTACAATAACTATCCATGGGTGAGAAGCTTTACAATCCCATTGGAGTAAATCTGTGTTAATAGCTGCCAATAGCGGGTCGCCATTTTCCAAGCTTGCTTCTAAAATAGCATGTGCATCATTGCTGGTGTCCAGCCGGATTCCATGGTACTTTTCGGTAAACTCTTTCTGGCGCCAGTTGAGGAAAGCCTTTAGCTTTTCTATAGGGATTAACTCTTCTTTTATGTTCATGTCTTCTGAAACAGACAGGTTGTCAATTGTTTCTACAAAATTCAGTTCCCCAAGATAGTTGTCAAGAAAAATTAGTACACCGTGATTGATAACTTCTTTATTATTTTCGCTATAATCCCTGTGGACAATATTGATGTTTATTTCGTCTGGATAGCTAGTGTTTACAGTTGGGTAGAAAAACAGGTTGTCTTTACTGAACTCAATACCTTCCATCATTATGCATACGTTGCTAATGTCTAGTGAAGGTTTTAATGCAGTAAACTTCCAACCTTCTATAGGCGGAGCTGCTTTTATGAGTTCTTCTGTGAAAACTATGTTTTTAATAATTCCTTCTGGGGTAACTATTAGCTCTGCGGTATGGTCATCCATCATTCCGGCCAAAAAGTAGAACCCTTCGTTCAGTTCCGCAAGCTTTGGGTGCAATTTGTTGAAAAATTTAGCTTCAATATGCTCGCCTTCCTTAATTGCTTGATGAAAAGGTTTTTCATTCTCCTGAAACCAGTTCCAGAAATCTGCATAGGATGTAGCTTTTCCCTTAGTCGGAAGTTTTTGTACAAATGACATGTTGTTTTATTTTAATAATTAAAAAATGGGGTTAATAACTATGAAAAAATAATAAAAAAGAGTTTTATATGCAAGGTGCTCAGGATTAGTTGCTTTAGTTAGGCTGTTTGCGTTTATTCATAGTTATCCTTAGGGGGTCAGGATTTTGAAATTATAAGAACTGAAACAGATAGAGTGGTTAGAGGAGTAAGAACTGTTCTATTGATATTTCAGGTTTAAGCACAGAGCCCTGATTGGACTCTGTGCTTTTGTTATAAGTTTGCAAAAGGTTTTGCGGTTTTTATTGGTTTTACTGAACAATTACTTTCTTAACATAACTTCCTTTAGAAGAGGTTACCTGAATAAAGTACATTCCTTTTGCTAAAGATTCTGTAGCTATTATTCCTTCACCTGAAACTAGTTCAGTAGAACGTAAAATTCTTCCTGAAGAATCTTTAAGCAAAGCAGTTCCCTTTTCTAGGTCTTCCGACTTTATAACAATGCCTTGGCCGGCGTTAGCAGGATTTGGGTAAACTGTTACAGAAAATGCGTTTTCAGACTTTTTAGCGGCGGATGTAGTTTCATCTGGTGCCCAGATCCTGAAGTTTCCAGACGTATGTAAAAGGCCTAGCATATGCAAAACACCGTCATAGTATCTATGCTCACCTGTTGGTACGGATTGGTTATAAAAGCTGTTAAGGAATGTCCAAGCATGCTCTTCAGCAGAAGCCAATGTGCCCGCTGCATTCATAGCCACCAGCCCTGGGGAACTGTGGTTGTCCTCGAGCGGTGTGCCGTCTTGCTCATAAAGGGCAGGGTAGGTGGTGCCTTGTGCATTGAAGAAGGAAAGAACTTTGTCTGCCTGCTCTGTGTGCCAGTCTTCCCCAAACCAATGTGCGTCCATTGCTACGTTACCAACAACTCTCCATGAGTCATAGGCGAAGTAATGTGACTTATCATTAAAAGATGTTTCTTTAGGTTGAGCATCAAAAGTCATGTATTCTGTTGTCAGGCCGGTTTCAGGGTGCATTGCTTTTAGCAGGAACGATCTGCTGGTATCAGCTATATCGCTCCAAAGCTCATTGTCATGCTCAGACCATTTTGCAAACAGTTTAAAGAAGCCAGGCACGTGGTAAGAAGGGTCGGTATATTCTGCATTTTCACCTTCAGGGACGAATACAATCTGCTTTTCATCTCTGTTAAACATGTTGGTCAAACCGTCTACTATGCCACCGTTTCTTTCTTCCAGGTTTAGCATGTCATAAAGCAGGGCCTGAGCTTCTGCTTGATAATCAAAAATGCCTTCTCCGTCGCCCCATCTGTGAGAAGCAAAGAAAAGAGACATGGCAAACCATACCTCACCGTCAGGAGCTGAGTTATTGTCAAGTTTTTCATAGGTGTCGGCATCTACCTGCCATGCAAAGTATCCCTTTCTTGGTCCCTCCTGATGTTGCATATATGTTTTTGCAAACTTCCATAGTTTGTCAAATTCTTCCTGCTTATCCAGTTGTACGGCAATCATCATTCCATAAGAAACACCTTCTGTACGGATGTCATTAGCGGAAACATCTAAAATGTAGGCCATGTCATCGTCCGTTTCATAGTAGATAGCTTCATTTTCTGGATTGCCATAAAATAATTGGTTAAATGCCTCGTCAATTTTGCTGTTAATCTGTTCTGGAGTTTTCCCTAGTTCTGCAAGCATGTTTCTATAGACATCCGATTCCCATGCTCCTTCTGTTGGTGGGGTAGGGGCTGGTAGTTCGATATCGTCTTCTGCTACCAAGCTAAAATTGTCAAAATAATAGTCTCCTGTTTGCGCTCCTAAAAAGAAGTTGAATCGCACAACTCCTTCGCCACTTGTATCTGCCGTAAAGCTGTACTCAAATCTCCTCCATTCTGTGGTAAGGGAAATATCAGTCCCTGCTCTATAAGCATAGCCGGGAGGACCATCCTGGGCTGCCAAATGAAAGCTTTTGTTTTCGTCAGTTTTTGCATAAAAAGAAATTGTGTAAGTCACCCCTTCCTCTGCTACCCAACCGGACGGAGTATTTAGTTGAATTTGGTGGTTTTCTTCAGAGGTTTCAATAACCTGGACATGAAGTCCATAGGAACCTGTATAAGCTTCACCTGATTCGTAGTTAAACGTAGCTTGGCCATCGCCTCCCACTTGATCATGCCAGCCGTCGTCGCCTTCTTCAAAATCAGGATTGTAGAATAGATTCTGTGCGCCAGCGCTAAATGAGAAAATTAAAAAGAAGAGAAAAAGAGATAGGTGTTTAATCATGATGTGTTGTTTTTATTTGCCTGCAAGATAATGCAATATGGCCTGTTTTGAAATGATATTATTGGATAATTCAAAGAAAGTTGAAGCAATTGAAGTTTTGCTTAAAAAGGCGTTACTTTTTAAACTTGAGAATGTTTTAACTTATTAGGGCTGCTTATTTTTTGAAAAACTTTGTCGGGTATGTTTTGCAGCCCTTGGTTTAAATGGTGAAAAACATATCTCTTACATACAATCAAGCTAACTCTTTTATTTTTGCTAGATGGAAACGGTAAAGTACTGTGAGCCTATGGAATTTAAAGTCATTATTCACACTTTCCCAAATATTTGGTCGTTTACTTGTCAAGGTCTATCTTTGTCTTTGTGAAAAAAGTATTATCCTACATATTACTTTTCCTTTTCTGTTTCTCCATTTTCCCTTTACAATGGTTTAACTTCTGTACGGTTCATCCTTTTGGGCATGAGCATTCCCATGAAGAGCATGACTATGTAAATGATGGACCTCGCACACATGGTACGTGTGAGATTCGTTTTATTGATTATGGCTATTGGCCTCCTATGGAGTGTTTTAAAATTTTCGTAGATACGGATGATAGCCAACTCCCTGACAATACAATTCATTTTAGTTCATCAGCTCAGAATATAGTTTTAAATGTTCTTCTCTGTGAAATATTAGGAATTTCTTTTGAAGATGAGCTACTAGACAAACCGCCTGACCCTGGTGGTGGCTTTAGTTTAAAAGATACATTTTTAACCGCTTTTTCTTTCCGTGGTCCTCCGGATTCACACCTGAAAACTCAGGTTTAAGCCTGAATAATGCGATAGGTATCGTCATGAGGAGCAAAATAACAATTAATCAGCACTTTTGGGTTGCAAAGCATAGCAGCGCTATGGTTAAGACACAAATGTGAGCGAAGCGATTGATTTGAAGTTATTTTGCTACGTAATAGACAGTTCTATTCCATATTTCAGGTTCTTGTGAAGTTGTGGAATTATATTGCCTTTACAATCTGAATATTCTGCTTTTCCGGGACTGTTTTATGTCCTGATTTACCTCCTGAGTTTTCTGCTCTCCGGCCTTAGTCTTTTTGCTGCAAGTTTTCTTGTTGTTCCTATTTATTTACTTCTAAGATTCTAAATCTTAACCTTATTGTGAAATGATAAAACTGTCATTTAAAAACCCATATCTGGTGGTGGTGTTTTCCGTCATTGTCATCATTCTTTCCGGGGTGCTGATACCCCGGATGCCGGTGGACATACTGCCACAGTTTAAAAAATCTGCCATGCAGATTCTGACCCTTTATCCAGGCATGCCTGCTGAAGTGGTAGAAAAAGACATTACCAGCCGTATGGAACGGTGGACCGGCCAATCGCCCGGAATAGAAAAGCAAGTTTCCAAAAGCATAATGGGGGTAAGCATCGTTACCAACTTTTATGGTGAGGATGTGGACCCTGCCGAGGCCATGGCCAATACGTCTTCTTATGCCATGTCTGATATGTATTACCAGCCACCGGGAACACTTCCGCCAATGGTGCAGCCCTTTGACCCTACGGCTTCTATTCCTTTAATGCTACTTACGGTAAGCAGTGATGAGAAAAACGGGAAAGAGCTTTATGATGTGGCTTATTATGCCCTGCGGCAGATGCTGAGTGGTGTGAAAGGCATAATTGCACCTGCAGCTTATGGTGGTTCACTGCGCCGGATTACTGTTTATGTAGATCCTGCTAGAATGGAAGCACTGGGCATATCTCAAACACAGGTAAGCGATGCTATTCAAAAAAACACTACCATGATTCCTTCAGGCATTGCGCAGGTAGGCGACATCAACTATGGGGTTGATGCAAAAGGTATGATTGGAGATATCAGGGAGTTTGATGACATAGTGGTAACCTACAAAAACGGCAAGCCTGTTTATATAAAAGATATTGGCCGTACGGAAGATGCCAGTGTCATCCAAACCAACATTGCGCGGGTGGATGGAAAGGAGCAGGTTTACCTTCCTATATTCAAGAGGCCCAATGCCAACACCATTGAATCGGTGGAAGCGGTCAAGGAAGCCATTCCTCAACTTCAGGCACGTCTTCCTGACGATGTGAAGCTAAACGTCATCTTTGACCAGTCTTCTTATGTGCGGCAATCCATCTCCGGACTTGCCTGGGCCGGTATCGGAGGACTTGCGCTTGTAGTGGTTGTTCTGGTGCTGTTTTTAGGAAATTTCAGGTCGGCACTGGTCGTTTCTATAAGCCTTCCTTTGTCGGTGCTTTTTGCCTTTATCGTCCTTTACGCAACGGGGCAGGCCATCAACAGTATAACTCTTGGAGGAATAGCGCTTGTGCTGGGGCTTCTGGTAGATAATTCCATTGTGGTGTTGGAAAACATTGACCGGCACATGAAGATGGATAAAAAGCCTTATCAAGCAGCCCTTGATGCATCCATGGAGGTTTCTATGCCGGTGCTTGCATCCACATTGGTTATTATGGTAGTATTCCTTCCCGTTATGTTCCTTACGGGAATAGCCAAATTCTTGTTTTCTCCGCTGGCAATTACAGTGGCAGGTGCCATGGTTGGCTCTTATATTTTCTCTCTCACACTTATCCCCCTTGCGGCTGCTTATTTATTTAAAGATAAACTGCCCAAAGCTGGAGAGCGGCCAAAGAGAAATTTTCTTGGGTTTTTCCAGAGGTTTATAGATAGACAGAAGGACTCTTATCAGAAGATATTGGGGTATGTACTTAAAAAACGTGTGGCTGTTCTGGTTGTCACCGGTGGGCTTTTCGGTTTTTCTCTGTATATATTAAGTAACCTTGGCTATGAGCTTTTCCCGAAAGCGGATGTCGGGCAAATGGAGATTCAGGTGAGGATGGAATCCGGTATGCCGCTTCCACTGACAGAAAGAACCATTGCACAAATGGAAGAAGCGATAAAAGAGGAGCTGGGCAGTGATCTGGAACAGGTGATTTCCAACATTGGTATATTTTATGACCTTCCGGCTGCTTATACACCTAACTCCGGTACGCAGGATGCTTTTATCGGGGTGCAGTTAAAAGAAGACCACCGGATAAGTACTTTTGACTATGTGCCTGTGCTCAGGGAACGGTTCCATAAGGAGTTTCCGGGCGTGGAAATCAGCTTCAATACAGGTGGTATGATTACGGCTGCACTCAACGAGGGCAAGCCTGCCCCTATAGATGTGCAGGTAAAAGGTAATGACCTTAAAGTGCTTCGTAATATTTCCGAAAGGATAAGGGATACGGTTGCACTTATTCCCGCTACCCGCGATGTGCGCGTGCTTCAGCGTATTGACCAGCCATCTAAGGATATAAGCATAGACCGGATAAAAGCTGCCGAATTGGGTGTGGAACCGTTGGATGCGATTAAAAATATGGTGGCTGCACTGAACTCTACCGCTACTTATGACAAAGCTTTCTGGATTGATGAAGGAAATGGCAACCACTATTATGTAGGTGTGACCTATCCTGAATTCCTTATTAACGATGAGCAGGTTTTCAGCAATGTAACTGTAACAAGCAAAACCCATGATAAGCCGGTTCCATTCAGGAATTTCGCCAGAATTACAGAAAAAAATTCCCCTGTGGAAATAAACCATCATAATCTTAACCGGGAGTTTAATGTCTATGCCAATGTGGAAGGTATGGATGTGGGGCGTGTATCGGATGAAATCCGCAGAAGGATTGACGCTATGGAGCTTTCCAAAGGATATTCTGTCAGTTTTGAAGGTGAAACGGGTATTATCGACAAGTCCTTTTCGGAACTTGGCCTCGGGCTTGTTCTTGCGGCAATTCTGGCATTTCTGATCATTACGCCGCTCTTCCGCTCCTTCAGGCTTCCGTTTATCATTATCCTTGCTTTTCCTTTGGGAATTATCGGAGTGGCCTTCCTGATGTGGGGGATAGGTACTTTGCTCAGCATTCAATCCATTATGGGAATCATCATGATGGTGGGGATTTCAGTTTCTTACGGAAATATTCTCATAGACCGGATGAACAGCCTGAGACAGGAAGGAAAGGCGCTGACAGATGCTATCATCTCAGGTGCCGGAGACCGTTTCCGGCCGGTGCTGATGACAGCAGCGACTACTATTTTTGGCCTTCTGCCTACAGCCATAGGGCTGAGCAAGGGTAGTGAAGCCAATATGCCACTGGCCATTACGGTTATCGGAGGTACTTTTATGGCTACGCTTCTCACGCTTTTTGTAATTCCTGTTCTTTATTCTTTCATAGCTAAAAAATAGTTTCTGATGAAATTTACAAATAATATAAAATTATGGATGCTGATAATGCTTTTTGCAGTTCAGATGTCCTGTACTTCTTCAAAGCCTGAAGAAAAGGGTGTTGTAAAAGCTGATGCCGGTAAAATAACAACGGTAGAGGTTGTAAAGCCTCGTAAAACCAGCTTTACGGGCGAAATTCATATAACAGGTACCGCAAAGCCTAATCAAGTGGTAAAAGTACATGCCATGGAAAGTGGTTATGTCCACTATATCCGCAAGGACATCGGTGATGCCGTGAGGGCAGGGGAAGTAATAGCTGAACTCAGAAATCCTGAGCTGGTAAGGCAGTCCCAGAAACTGCAGGCGCAGGTGAAGGCTAAGCAGGCAATTTATGAGCGCCTTAAGTCAACCCGTGAAAAAACACCTGCCATCACTACCATTCAGTTGGTGGAAGATGCCGAAGCGGACTATCTTTCTGTAAAGGCTGAACTTGATGCAGTAAATGACCGCATCAGCTTCCTGAAGGTAAAGGCACCTTTTTCAGGAGTAATCACCCAAAGGTTTGTAGACAAAGGGGCTCTTGTCCAGAGCGGTATTGCCAATTCTGGGGCAGCAGCCATTGTGGAGGTTCAGGAAATAAATCCTGTAAGGGTAACGATTCCCCTTCCGGAAACCGATGTAGCCGCAGTTCGGGAAGATATGGAAGTAAACGTTCAATTTCCTGAGCTGGCAGGCGAGGCATTCACAGCAAAAGTCAGCCGTACATCCAAGGCACTTGACCCGGCTTCTAAAACCATGCAGGTGGAGATAGACGTGCAAAATCCTGATGGAAAAATCAGGCCGGGCATGTATGCTAAGGCACGGATGCAGGTTAGCAGCAGGGAAAACATTCTGTCCCTGCCCGTATCAGCTCAGACAATCTATCAAAACCAGCCTTTCCTTTTAGTTGTGAGGGACAATAAGGTAGAAAGAGTGTCTTTGCGCAAAGGCTTATCCAATAAAGATTTTTTTGAGGTACTGAATTCTGAAGTGGGAGAGGAAGACATGGTCATAATTCAGGGAAAAAGCCTTGTGAAGCCTGGACAAATTGTTGAACCTGTTATAAAAGCTGAGAAATAATGTTTTTGAAGAGTAATTTTTTTAGAACCTCTCTCGTCCTGATGCTTCTGACTTGTTTTCAAGGAATAGCGCAGGACGAAAATGTGGTTCCTGTAAACTTAGAATATATACTTACTGCAGGAGGTGCCAACAACCTGACCATTCAGGAGTACCGCCAGCGACAGGAACTGGCAAATGCAGACCAGAGACGGGCAAGAGAGTGGTGGCTTCCGGAGCTTTATGCCGGATTTCAGGGACACCAGCTTGGCGGTGCAGCCATGAATGCCGATGGTCGTTTTTTTCTTGATGTAAACCGCCGTACTTTCTGGTCTGGCATGGGATTAAATGCTTCGTGGGACTTTGGCAGCGGGATTTTTGCGGCTCAGTCAGCACAGGCGCAAAGTCAGGCTGTAAAGCATCAGGCACAGGCAGAGCGTAATCAGGCACTGCTGGAGGCGGTAGAGGCTTATTATGATTTTATGACAGCCCAGCTTAACTATCAGGCTTATGAGCAACTTTACCACCAGGCAGATACCATTGCAAGGCAGGTGGAGGTGCAGGTAGAAGCAGGTATGCGCTATGAATCTGAATTGCTTCTGGCCAGGAGCAATATAAACCATATGCGGGTTCAGATGCTCAGTGCCCGCAGGGATTTTGCCAACCATAGCGCCCGCCTCAAGCGCCTGCTGAACATGGAGCCGGAGGCCAGATTGATAAGTGTGGATACAGTGCTTGTTCCGCTGGAGTTGGAAGAAGGTGAGGAGCTTTTTACCGATTTTGCTGAGGCACGTCAAAGAAGACCGGAAGTTAAGGAAGCGCAATTACGGCTTCAGGCTGTGCAGCTGGAAAGAAAAACTACCACCACCGGACTCTTGCTTCCAACCTTAAGTTTCAACACCTGGGGAGCGGCATTCGGAGGTTTGTTCTCTCCGGTTCAGCCTATGTTTTCCGACCAATATCCCGAAACTCAGACATTTTATCCCACCGGAGCATGGGATGCCTCTTTGATGTGGAGAATCCCTCTGGGCCGGATTTTCAGCGGTGGAGAACTACAGCAGTTTAATGTCGGTGTGGCACTGCAGGAAACACGTCTCAGGCAGGCAGAGAACAGGGTTAATGAAGAAGTCTTAAGGGCTAGAGAAAATATGGTTCTTTCCAGAGAGCAGATGGAGGTGGCAGAAGAGGGGAGTATATTGGCGCGGGAAGCGCTTCAGCAAAGCATACTCCGTCAAGAAGTCGGAACGGTAAGGCCTTTTGAAATTCTTCAGGCGCAGGAAGCTTACCTGCAAAACCGCCTTGATTACATCAGGTCAGTTTCTGATTATAACAAAAACCAGTACCGGTTGTACGTGGCGGAGGGGAATGATTTGTAGCTTTCATAAAAGGGGTAACCATTGCAGCACTACCCCATTCCGGCAGGCTGGAAACCTGGGGTCTGCCGGGAGCTTACCGGAACGGCAGTTATGTAATAAGAGGGGAGGAGGTGTTTTATGGCCTCTGCTCATAGTCCGAATTCTTATAATTATATAGCGTAACTTCTCAAAAAATTTTAAACAAATATGAGGATATTTCAAAAAGTGTTCATCATTCAGTTGTCTTAATTGATTTATTAGTGTATTTTCAGCATTACAACAAGCGTCTGATATTTTTCTGTGTTTAGCCGTCTATAGTCGTTCACCAACTTGGAATGCCTGAGACTATTTTAAAGAAGGTGGGTGTTTGAAGCAATGTGAAGGTTGAATAAATAAATCATACCACCGCTACATAGGTTGAAAGCCAGTGTTTGATGCTGTTTTTAAAACTATTTAAATAACTCAATCCCAATTTAAATAATGAAAACCTTTCTGTTGATATTTTTTATAGGGTGTCTTCATGGGCTTGCACTAGCTCAAAGTGTTAAAATAACACTGGGGTATCAGACAATTACGGATGAATATTTTGATGAAAAGAAGACAGTTCTTGATGATTCTACATCTTTATTCAATATTATTTATCATTTTGATTCACTTTCAGAAAGATATAATGGAGAAATTAACCATTATTACAGAAGGTACAGGTATGATTTCGATTCCACCTATATTTTCAGGGAAGACAGATCTGTAGAAAAACTAAATATTAGTTTTTCCCAAAAGGATATAGACAGAATTGTAAAAATATTAGGAAAAGAATATAAGATTTCTGATCGTAAAGTCAAAATGCTTAATAGTCCTTTTGCAATAGAACTTAAATTAGCAGTTGGAGGAAAAGAGTATCAGCTACGTAGAGAAATTAGTAGTTGTGATTATGAGTTTTATTGGTATGTTAATAATAGCTACTTTTTTAATCCTGAACTTGATAAGTTTATCTGGAAATTACTTCCAGAGAACTTAAAGATAGATTGTCCTTTAATAAAAAAGACTATCAGAAAACAAAAGGAGTTTCACGGTGAAGAATTAAAAGTTAAGGCAAATGATATTTATTCTCTCTATCTGAAGGGAGACCAGAATAAACTTAAGCTGGCAATAAAAGAATTACTTCCAACGGAACAGACTTATAAATATATGTTTGAAAAGAACGTAGAATCCAACATAAGTGGAGAGTTCTATAGAAAAGTAATGGTTGGTAATGGTATGCCTGATTTAATTGAGCAATTACAAAATACCTTTATGAATGATCTGAATAGGACTTTTGGAAGGAATGAAGTGGAACATTTAACTTTAGACAGCATAAATATAGAAGTTGGATATCAGGATTTCCTGATGAAGCAAAGAAACGTACCTGAGAGGAGTGGGTGCTATGAAGTCGCCATTGTTACATATTATTTTGAAGATGTTTATTCTGAATTTCCTATAGAAGTCCTTCTTAGTCATTTTATCCGGTTTAACGATATGTGGTACGCTATTTCCTACCCTCGTTAATAGATAGCCATTACGAGCCAAGATTATTTTGGGAAGAGTTGGTAAAAATTTCGGTTTTGAAAACGCTTGTTGCCATTGTTACAACAATTTCTCTGTTTTTTTCAGTCTCAGCAGCTTTCTAAAGAGTTGCAAACGGTTGGCTCTTGAAAATCTTAAAAAATGACTTTTGAGGGTAACCAGTAACTGCTTTTCAGGCTTTGCTCTAGGGGCTTGCTTACAGCCTTGTTCAAACCAGCAGTGCAAAGCATAGTAGTTCTACGGTTAAAAACCAAATGTGAGCAAAGCGTCTGATTTGAAGTTATTATGCCACGCAATAGAAAGTTCTAATGCATATTTCAGGTTCAATAGTTTCTGGTGATAACTTTATCAGATAGCTATGGCACACCTGACCGCCTTGATTATATCAGGTCGGTTTCTGATTATAACAAAAAACAGTACCGGTTGTACGTGGCGGTGGGGAATGATTTGTAAAATGGTCACCGGGTCGGCTTTTGTAGCCGGCCTAATGACTATTTTTTATATTTCCCAATTCAATAAGTTCTTCTGCAGAAAGAAATCCATTGTGTTTTTGAACAAGATTTCCGGCTTGATCTAAAATTAGTAATTGTGGATATTGTCGGAATTTCATCCGTGGATCTTCCTCGTCGGTGAGTATATACTTTTCTAATAGTTTTTTGCCTTCTTTACTTTCCCCGTCTACCGCATAATTTATATAGTTGGTGTTAAAAAACTCCGCAGCTTTTGCATCACTAAAAGTTTTTTCTTTAAGAGATCGGCACACGCCACACCATGAAGCATACAAATCAATAAAAATTGGTTTGCCCTCTTTGGATGCTAATTCCTGTACCTCTTCCCACGAGCTTGTATGGAATTTGATGCCTTCGTTTATTGATTTTTCTTGAGGAATAAAGGCAGTACTAAAGATTAATAAAGGAGCAATTATAGTAAACAAATGTTTCATTTGAGCTAGTTGTTTCTTACCAATACTTAGAAGGACATACAAGTCCTGGAGCGAGTGGCATTCTATAACCTATCACAATTTCGTGGCTACCTCCTGTATAGTGCCTGATATTGGAGGTGATGAAGTCATAAGAATAACTAATGTCAAACCTGTCGTTCAATATAAAGCCTACCATGGCTGCCACTGCATCTGTACGTCTGTAGGAGATACCGCCCCATGCAATGTTTTGGTACCTGATCTTGCAGTTTACGTCAAAAGATAGTGGGGCAGGGGTGACGCCTTTAAGTAGTACCGATGGCACCAACGACCAGTCATGATCCAATGGGATCCTTACACCGGAAGTTATGAAGTAATGGTGGTTAAGCCTTCCATGGTTTTCCATCTCATTGGTATGGTGGTTGAAAATAACAGGGTTGAATATCTGGCTAATGGAACCGCCCACAAAATAGTTAGGGTTGTACAACCAGAAGCCTGTGCTTACATCTGCCAACGAGGTATTTGAAATCCCGTGAATCATCGGGTCGTTGTCCACTACAGTGGTCAGTTGTGACTCGTCCAACATATATTGCTGCATTCCACCCGATATACCCATGGAGATAAAAGTTTTAGGGGCAATTTTTAGGTGGTAAGCGTAGGAAGCGGTAATTGTCAACCTGCTGCTTGGCCCTGTGACATCGTTTGACACGACACCACCTACAGCATGGAACCCGTTCTTTTTGACCCTTGTCCTGTTGTTCTGTACCATTCCCTTTCCTATGGGGGCATGTCCACTAAGGTAGATAGTGGTCGGTGCGCCTGGAAACCCGATCCATTGATTTCTGTAACCGGCCCTGAAATCAGCATAGTCTTCCGTTCCTGCCACCGCGGGGTTGAGCAGGAACGGGTTCACCATATACTGGGAGTACTGGGGCCTTTGCTGGCCAAATACTGCAACTACAGATAATTGCAGGAAAAAGAATATTAGTAGTTTTTTCATGTTTTATCTTTGTCTTATAATTATCTCACAATAGTTACATGGCCAGTATATGGCTTGTCAAATATTTCAGAATTAAGGATGATGACATAGTAATAAGTGGCCACCGGCAAATCTTCGTTGTTCCTGAAGTTTGTACCGTCCCACTCGGCAGGGCCATCTGACAACCATACAAGACTACCCCACCTGTTGTATATCTCGATCCTTGCGTCCGGGAACCTTTCCAGGTTCTCGATGTACCAAGTGTCGTTTATGTTGTCACCGTTTGGCGTGAACGAGTTGCGTACCACGATCGGCTTTTGGACCGTAATGTTCACTTCGTCCTGTCCCTCACAGTGCTCGTTTGCCACCGTTACCGTATAGGTAATGTTGTCTTCCGAAATGAAAACCGGGTTAGGGATGTTCGGGTCGTCCAGCCCGTCTTCAGGGTACCAGCTAAATGTTTCCCCGCCAGTTGCCGTCAGTTGTACCGGATCCCCTTCTATTACCGTCACGTCTTCCCCGGCATATGGAACAGGGTTTGGTATCACTACCAGCGGCACTTCTGTAGACCTAGTGTTGCATGTCCCGTTGTCTTCGACTACCGTCAGCAAGCCCGGCTCGTTGATATGTATGGTATGGCCGGTCTCACCGTCTATAGGCATACCGTTCAGGTACCACTGTATCGAGTTGTTGTTGTCAGAGGCGTCCACAGTGAAAGTAGCATATTCGTCTTCACAAATGGTCGTGCTGTCTTCGTTGATCACAGGGTCAGGCTCAGGCAGTACGGTCACCTCTGCCGGCTCCGACTCCTTGCCGCATCCGTGCGGGAAGTCTACCCATACAGTATGTGTTCCAGTCTCAGAAGCCATGTAAGTCCTTGAGTTATGTCCTGTGCTTGTACCGTCGATAAACCATTCATAGGTACTTCCTGATTCGTTAACGTCAGGTGTCAATAGCTGAGAACTTCCTTCGCACATCACCACAGGTGTTGGGGTGACATTGATATCTGGCATGGTAAATATGTCGGCAGTGAAGTTGTCGCTGGCCGTGCCGTCCGGGCACATTTCGCTTGAGGTAAGCCTTACCTCAACTTCATCATCGTCACTGAGCTCGTCGCTCACAAATACGTCGCTTGTTTCGGCTTGCAACTGTCCTTCTACAAACCACTGGTATGTAGGGTTTGACCCGCCATTGGTCGGGGTAGCGGTAAAGGTGGCTTCTGCACCTTCGCAAATGGTTCCTGAAGGCCCTTGTAGGGAAACAGAAACGGGTACTATCGGCTCGACTTCCATCTCATGGATGTTTGAGGCAGCATCCCTTTGCACGACACATCTAAGCGACGACTCCATCTCTACCCATACCTCGTCTTCGTCTTCTAGGTCGTCCGCTTCAAATACCGGATTGTTCATCCCTGTTGGCTGCCCGTTGACATACCATTGGTAAGTAGGGGAGGTGCCTTCGTTGGTCGGAGTGGCCGTAAAGGTGACCGGTGTGCCTTCGCACTCCCTTGAAGCAGGGTTGGCGCTTATGGACACACTTACAACCGCATTCTCGATCACTTCCATCTCATGGGTGTTGGAGGTTGCTTCATCGCTAACGCTCGCATCGATACATTGTGAGCTAGAGGTCATGACCACGTGTACCTCGTCTCCATCTTGCAACTGGTCGCTTGACCATGTGGCAACTAAGTCTTCCGGTCCTTGCGATACACCGTTTACAAACCACTCGTAGGTAGGAGTGTTCCCGCCACCAGAAGGGTTGGCCGTAAAGTTCACTTCTTCACCTTCACAGATATCATCCGGGTTGTTGATCGTTACGGCAGGGATCACTGAAGTGGTGATGTCCGCCACTTCTTCGTTTGACTCTGCCGGGTTGTTTGTTGTACATTCTATAGAAGAAGTAAGTATCACTTTTACCCTGTCCCCGTCATTGAGGTCATCGGTAGTGAAACTGGATCCTGTTCCCCCCGGTACTTCGGTATCATTGACATACCAGGCATATACAGGGGAATTTCCTTCATTTTGAGGGGTTGCATTGAAAGTCATGTTTTCCCCGATACACGTATTCCCTGGGTTGGTGATTGAAACGTCTACCGCTTCATTTGGGGTCACATCGATTTCTACCATGTTCGATGTTACCGTGCCACAGTCGCCCGAAGTCACGTTCCTTCTGTAGATAGTGGTCTGGGTAAGCGCGCCAGGTGCATAGGTTGCAGTCGTTGCGCCACTTATTGTTGTCCAGGTAGTGCCATTGTCTTCTGTCATTTCCCAAGTGTAGGCATAGTCACCGTCTCCTCCTGCAGCAGGCGTAAGCTCTGTGATCGGCTCAGGAGTTTCGTCCTCGCAAATTTCCTGGTCATCTTCGATAGCGCCAGGGGTCAAGTCTTCATATACCTCGATGAATACAGGCATGGTAACAGAAGTGTTACAGTCGCCCGTACCGGACACTACCATTCTGGCAAAATAGGTAGACTCGGTAAGGTTGTCCGGGGTATAGGTAAGGCCATCTTCGCCAGTTATTGGGTTCCAGTCGTCATTTGCGATATCGTCTTCGGTCGCATAGAGCCAAGAGTAGTCAAAATCTCCTGTACCGCCCTGTGCCGATGACACGCTAATGATCTCGTCTGGCTGGGTATCGTAACAGATGGCCTGGTCATCGGCAATCTCTCCTGGGTCAAGCCCTGGCAGTACAGAGACTGTGACGATATTTGACTCTTCTGCATCGCAAACATCGGTGGACACAATCCTTCTGTACCTTGTATCGACAAGGACATTGTCAGGGGTGTATTCAAAAGCTGTTTCGTCATCTATCACTTCCCATGGGCCGTTGTCCTCAGATTTTTCCCAAACGTAGGTATAGCCTCCGCCACCGCCTTCGGCAGGGTCAATTTCCGCAATAGTGCCAGGCGAAGAACCTGCGCATATGGTTGTGTCGTCCCCGATAGCGCCCGGCTCCAGTGGGTCTGTAACAGCAATCTCTATAGGGTCAGACTCTACAGGAGGGCAGTTGCCAGAAGTAACTTCCCTTACAAACCAAGTGGTTTCGGTAAGTTGCCCCGGCTGGAAATTCTCTCCCGTTCCTCCGGCAGCGGCCCAAGAGCCTGGTGCGCTTTCTTCTGCATATAACCAGCGGTATGTATAAGGTACAACCTCTTCGGTATCGCCTTCCGTAGGCAGGTCAACATTGATCAGTTCCGAAGGCGTTCCGTTATAGCAAATGATCTCCGGGTCACCGATGGTGCCTGGTTCTGTCATCTCATAAACAGTAACAGTGACGGTGTCGGAATAAGCAGTATTACACTCTTCGTTGTCACCCGACACTACCATACGTCTGTACATCCTGCTTTCGGTAAGGGCACCAAGTACAAGTTCACTGCCATCGGCAGCACTTTCCGGTGTCCAGTTCTCAGGATCGTCCAGAGAGGCAGACTGCCAGGTGTACTCATAGGTTCCGTCCCCGCCATCGGCATCTTGTTCGCTTACCAATGGGAAGTCAGGTTCTACATCGTAGCAGGTTCTTTGGTCTTGGCTGATGGCGCCACCTGTCAGTACTGGGGTAATAGATATAGTAACAATGTTAGAGTAAACAGAGTCGCATGGTCCTGCTGAAACTCTTCTTCTATAATAAGTCTCTTCACTTATTGGGTCAGACGGAGAATAATCTATACTTGTTTCACCATCTATTTCATCCCAAGTGTCTCCGTCTATTGACACCTCCCACTGATAAACAAAATCCTCATCTCCGCCGCTTGCAGCAACGGTTTCTTCAATTGTTGGAGGAATTGTATTGATACAAATTTCTACGTCTTCTCCGATCTCACCAGGGTCAACTTCATCTATAACAGTTACAAGGACTGGATCTGTATAGGTTGGAGGGCACTCCCCTGAAGTTGCCATTCTTCTAAAATAAGTACTTTCTTCTAGTGCATCAGGTGTAAAGTCTTCCTCATCTGCACCGGCAATGTCATCAAAATCTTCCTCGTCCCCGGTTAGGGAGCTTTGCCACTGGTAATCGAAGTCTCCTGAGTCGTTTCCGCCTGATGCAGGTTCGTCAGAAAGTAGGGCATCTGGTATTGTGCCAACACAGATGACTTGTTCTTCATCAACAATAGATCCCGGGTCTACAGGTTCGTCGACAATGACGTAAACAGAGTCTTCTAAGTAGCAGCTAGAGTTTCCGGTAGTACCGTCTTCCACTCTAATTCTGTAAAGTCCGCTTTGGTCAACAGTGATTTCGGCAATATCAATATCTTCATAATCTACAGAAGGTGCGCCAAGCTGATCTTCGTCTAAGTACCAAGTGAAGTAATATGCATCATTTACCGGGCTTAAACCTGTGGTATCTACAGTAGCTTCAATGTTTAGAGCTTCACCTTCGCAAAATATTAGGGTGTCGCTTGGGGTTACTGAAACTTCATTAGGTGGTAAGCATGGACATTCTTCTGTTATAGTTACAGGCACTCTTTCACAAAAACCCTGATTTGCTGTAAACTGGATATTAGCAAATTGTCCCCATTCAACGTCACTTTGATGATTGCCATGCTGATCGGCTCGTATAAGGTGTATGTAATCTTTGTTGTCAATATCATCTATGGCAGGTCCTGGGGGGCATGTGAAGTATTGAGATCTGATCCCGGTGGTATTGTCTCCAAATCCTATCCAGTATTCACGACCTACTCTGGCCCCTTCAAGGGTGATATTGACCGGGATTTTTAATTCGAGATATTCATCTTGGTCATCATGTGAGGGTAGTGTTACGACTTCTCCACAAGCAATAATATTATCTTCATCTGATACTTCGTTTCCGTTCGGATCTAATTTTGAACCATATATACAGACCTGCCAATCATAATTTGTAGAAGAGCCTTGCCATTCGCCTTCATGAAAAATTGATATAGTATCTATGGTAATAGAGCCTTCAAAAACCCTTATCATGGTATTAGATGTTGTGGTTCCATGCAAATCTTCGGAATCGCATGAAGAGGAAACAGGACCTACATTGCCATTTCCCAAACCTACTTCTTCTACATATACAGTGTGTTCAGTGCCAGAGACTTCAGTGACTGAACTTTTCGGGAATCTAACCTCATTTGTTCTTGTGCTGGTACCTATTAATTCTCCTCCAATCTCTTCTGTATACCATTCGTAAAGTCCATATCCTGATTCAATATGTGCAGTTATCGTGTCACCGCAGAAAGTTAAGTCTTCAGGTACTTCAAACTCTCTCTCGTAAATTAAAATTTCTATGTTGTCAGTAGCTGTTTCATAAGGTTCGCATGGTGTGTCATTACCTATATATTCAATATTTACCGAATAAATGCCTGGCTCTGTAGCTTCATATGTTAACGGATCGGTAGAGGGATTGGTTAAAGGCTGACTGTTTCTAAACCATGTAATGGTATAATCGTCAATTAGGTCTGGGCCTACTGAAAAGCCTGAGTTAAGCATGGTGCCATCCCAGTTTAGCGGACAAACATATAATCCTGCCGGAGAAATCCGTGCTTCAGGGAGCGGGGCTGGCAGTCCACAATCTGGTAAGGTTAAGGGTACTGCATAGTCTTGACATTCGGTACTGTTGATACCTAGTTGGCCTAATGCATTATTTCCCCATGCGTAAATATCGTTGTTGTCTGTAATATAATACCCCCAAGTGTCAGCAGCAGATATTTGAATTACATTGGTGTGGTATGAGTTGGCGTCAGTTCTAACTATTACAGGGGCAGGGGAGTCGCCTCCGCCTCCATTTCCTAGGTTTCCACCAGCAGCAGCTCCTCCACAGGCTCCATCATTCCCCCAAGCAACAGGTATTCCATCAATAGTTACTGCTGTACCAAAGCCCTGTCCACCTGATATAGACCTGGCTCTTAAATATGTTTGTCCAAATCCTGCAGTGCCTTCGGTTGTACCCCATTCGCCAGCTACTACTCTTTTAGGCTCTTCATGTTGATTGGTAGGGGTACCAGTTCCAGCAGACCCTCCCCAGCCATGGTCGCCCCAAGCCCAAACAAAACCTTCGTCATCAAGGGCAAAACTCATTACGTCTCCGGCATTTAATGAAACAATATTACTTAATGGTTCTCCGTCCCTTAATACAGGTCTTGCATATTCATTATTGTTATCTGGGCGTCCAAGGTAAGCATTTCCATAATTACCCCATGAATATACAATACCATCCGCCGTTAAAGCATATGCTGTTTCGTCTCCAGCTCCTACTTCTATAACGTTTTGGAGCCTTTCTCCTGGACCTGTTAATACATAGCGGGGGGTGGGAGAGTCATCAAAAGTTCCATCGCCTAATTGTCCATCTGCGTTTTCCCCCCAGGCCAAAACTTCTCCCGTATTGGTTACTACATAGCTGGAGTTGTTGCCTCCTGCAATAAAAGCCACATCAACTAAATAATCTTCAAGACTAGGATGTATATCTCCGCCACCAGGATGTTGTCCTCTTCTTACTCGTTGTGGCCGGTTTAGCCTTTCGTCCGGACTGTTGGTGCCTGTTTGTCCATGGTTATTGTTGCCCCATGACCATACACCTCCTTCACAATCTGAAGCAATAAAGTGGGCGCCAGAACCTGCATCTACATTCCTTAAGCGAATACCACTGTTAAGATAATCAAAATAAGGGTCGTTTGCTGGAAATTCAACTTCTTCAGGTGCCAAAGTGTATCCGTCTGCATTTGACTCATCATGCCCTAGCTGCCCTCCTGTATTTAATCCCCATGTAAACATTTTGCCGTCAGCACATAAAGCTGTTGATACAGTATTTCCCCCAGAAATCCTCAAATTCTGAGCATAGCTTTCATTGATTAATATAGAGCAAAAGGCAACCAAGAAGGCCTTTGTTAAATTGATGTAATTGAACCGCCTGTTAATTTTCATGGAATCTAAAGTATATTTCAGAGCTGTGAGGCTTTCACGTTGAGCTTTATTCTTTTTTTACTGGTTAATATATCTAAAAGTAGATATGTAACCATAAAAATTGAACTTTTTTGGCTTTAAATGTGAAAAAGGTAGTGCTTTTTTATTTTGGTAGAATAACTTTAATAATCTTTAATTATTGTTGGGTAGGTAGTTTGTTGTTGATTTGTAGCTGCTTATATATTATAATCCATGCCGTTTGTATTGTAGAGGTTAAGGTGTGACGAAAATAGGTCTAGTGCATTCAAATGGTTTCTCTATGGTTGACCATTGAATGCACTAGTTTGGTTATATTAATGGGTATTTAGGATCGAAATGAAAATTTATAATTATCTCACAATAGTTACATGGCCAGTATATGGCTTGTCAAATATTTCAGAATTAAGGATGATGACATAGTAATAAGTGGCTACCGGCAAGTCTTCGTTGTTCCTGAAGTTTGTTCCGTCCCACTCGGCAGGGCCATCTGACAACCATACAAGGCTTCCCCACCTGTTGTATATCTCGATCCTTGCATCCGGGAACCTTTCTAGGTTTTCGATGTACCAAGTGTCGTTGATGTTGTCACCGTTTGGCGTAAACGAGTTGCGTACTACGATCGGCTTTTGGACCGTAATGTTCACTTCGTCCTGTCCTTCACAGTGCTCGTTTGCCACGGTTACCGTATAGGTAATGTTGTCCTCCGAAATGAAAACCGGGTTAGGGATGTTCGGGTCGTCCAGCCCGTCTTCAGGGTACCAGCTAAATGTTTCCCCGCCAGTCGCCGCCAATTGTACCGGATCTCCTTCTATTACCGTCACGTCTTCCCCGGCATACGGAACAGGATTTGGTATCACTACCAGCGGCACTTCTGTAGACCTGGTGTCGCATGTCCCGTTGTCTTCTACTACCGTTAGCAAGCCCGGCTCGTTGATGTGTATGGTATGGCCGGTCTCACCGTCTATAGGCATACCGTTCAGGTACCACTGTATCGAGTTGTTGTTGTCAGAGGCGTCCACAGTGAAAGTGGCATATTCGTCTTCGCAAATAGTCGTACTGTCCTCGTTGATCACAGGGTCAGGCTCAGGCAGTACGGTAACATCAGCCGGATTTGACCAAGTTTCGCAGTCGTCGTACGGGAAATCAATATGGACAGTATATGTTCCAGTCCCAGCCGTCGTGAAACGGCTATCTGTAGATGGTGGGCCTTGGGGATCATTATCGATATGCCATGTATAAAGACTTCCTTGTTCGGTTACATCAAGGTCTAGTTCTTCAGTGCGTCCTTCGCAAAGCACCACAGGGTTAGGGGTGATATTTATTTCCGGCTTAGTAAATATGTTAGCCGTGAAGTTGTCGCTGGCCGTGCCGTCCGGGCACATTTCGCTTGAGGTAAGCCTTACCTCAACTATATTCTCGTCATCAAGTTCGTCGCTCTCGAACTCGTCGCTCGTTTCGGCTTGCAACTGTCCTTCTACACGCCACTGGTATGTAGGGTTGGAGCCACCATTGGTCGGGGTAGCGGTAAAGGTGGCCGGTGTGCCTTCGCAAATGGTACCTGAAGGCCCTTGTAGGGAAACAGAAACGGCCACTATCGGCTCGACCTCCATCTCATGGATGTTTGAGGCAGCATCCCTTTGCACAACACATCTAAGTGACGACTCTATCTCTACCCATACGTCGTCTCCGTCTTCTAGGTCGTCCGCTTCAAATACCGGATTGTTCATCCCTGTTGGCTGCCCGTTGACATACCATTGGTAAGTAGGGGAGGTGCCTTCGTTGGTCGGAGTGGCCGTAAAGGTGACCGGTGTGCCTTCGCACTCCCTTGAAGCAGGGTTGGCGCTTATGGACACACTTACAACCGCATTCTCGATCACTTCCATCTCATGGGTGTTGGAGGTTGCTTCATCGCTAACGCTCGCATCGATACATTGTGAGCTAGAGGTCATGACCACGTGTACTTCGTCGCCATCTTGCAACTGGTCGCTCGACCATGTGGCAACTAAATCTTCCGGTCCTTGCGAGACACCGTTTACAAACCACTCGTAGGTAGGAGTGTTCCCGCCCCCAGAAGGGCTGGCCGTAAAGTTCACTTCTTCACCTTCACAGATATCATCCGGGTTGTTGATCGTTACGGCAGGGATCACTGAAGTGGTGATGTCCGCCACTTCTTCGTTTGACTCTGCCGGGTTGTTTGTTGTACATTCTATAGAAGAAGTAAGGATTACTTTTACCCTGTCCCCGTCATTGAGGTCATCGGTAGTGAAACTGGATCCTGTTTCCCCCGGTACTTCGGTATCATTGACATACCAGGCATATACAGGGGAATTTCCTTCATTTTGAGGGGTTGCATTGAAAGTTATGTTTTCCCCGATACAAGCATTTCCCGGGTTGTTGATCGAAACGTCTACCGCTTCATTTGGGGTCACATCGATTTCTACCATGTTTGAAGTCACCGTGCCACAGTCGCCCGAAGTCACGTTCCTTCTGTAGATAGTGGTCTGGGTAAGCGCACCAGGTGCATAGGTTGCAGTCGTTGCGCCACTTATTGTCGTCCAGGTAGTGCCATTGTCTTCGGTCATTTCCCAAGTGTAGGTATAGTCACCGTCGCCACCTTCTGCAGGGGTCAACTCTGTTATTTCTTCTGGTGTATCGCCTTCACAAATCTCTTGATCCTCTTCGATTGCACCTGGGGTCAAGTCTTCATAAACCTCGATGAATACAGGCATGGTAACAGAAGTGTTACAGTCGCCCGTACCGGACACTACCATTCTGGCAAAGTAGGTAGACTCGGTAAGGTTGTCCGGGGTATAGGTAAGGCCATCTTCGCCAGTTATTGGGTTCCAGTCGTCATTTGCGATATCGTCTTCGGTCGCATAGAGCCAAGAGTAGTCAAAATCTCCTGTACCGCCCTGTGCCGATGACACGCTAATGATCTCGTCTGGCTGGGTATCGTAACAGATGGCCTGGTCATCGGCAATCTCTCCTGGGTCAAGCCCTGGCAGTACAGAGACTGTGACGATATTTGACTCTTCTGCATCGCAAACATCGGTGGACACAATCCTTCTGTACCTTGTATCGACAAGGACATTGTCAGGGGTGTATTCAAAAGCTGTTTCGTCATCTATCACTTCCCATGGGCCGTTGTCCTCAGATTTTTCCCAAACGTAGGTATAGCCTCCGCCACCGCCTTCGGCAGGGTCAATTTCCGCAATAGTGCCAGGCGAAGAACCTGCGCATATGGTTGTGTCGTCCCCGATAGCGCCCGGCTCCAGTGGGTCTGTAACAGCAATCTCTATAGGGTCAGACTCTACAGGAGGGCAGTTGCCAGAAGTAACTTCCCTTACAAACCAAGTGGTTTCGGTAAGTTGCCCCGGCTGGAAATTCTCTCCCGTTCCTCCGGCAGCGGCCCAAGAGCCTGGTGCGCTTTCTTCTGCATATAACCAGCGGTATGTATAAGGTACAACCTCTTCGGTATCGCCTTCCGTAGGCAGGTCAACATTGATCAGTTCCGAAGGCGTTCCGTTATAGCAAATGATCTCCGGGTCACCGATGGTGCCTGGTTCTGTCATCTCATAAACAGTAACAGTGACGGTGTCGGAATAAGCAGTATTACACTCTTCGTTGTCACCCGACACTACCATACGTCTGTACATCCTGCTTTCGGTAAGGGCACCAAGTACAAGTTCACTGCCATCGGCAGCACTTTCCGGTGTCCAGTTCTCAGGATCGTCCAGAGAGGCAGACTGCCAGGTGTACTCATAGGTTCCGTCCCCGCCATCGGCATCTTGTTCGCTTACCAATGGGAGTTCAGGTTCCTCATTGTAGCAGGTTCTTTGTGAACTTGAAATTCTACCTCCGGTAACTTCAGGTTTTATGGTAATGACGACTGGATCTGACGGGATTGAGTCGCAAGGGCCATTGATGGCTATCCTTCTGAACCATGTTTCTGAATCAATGGGGTCAGTAGGCGTAAATTCATCAGCTTCTTCATTGTCAATAATGGTCCAATTTTCACCTTCGTCTATGGAGTATTCCCATAAGAAAGAAAATTCCTCACCAGGGTCACCGCCGGTTGGGTCTGTGTAATTTATAATAGCAGGAGGTATCGTGTTGGCACAGATTTCAGAATCCCCGTCAACTTCAATTTCTCCTGGCAATACCTCGTCTATAATAGTAAGTACAGCTTCATCCGAAATTATCTCAGGACAGGTGGTATCTGTTTGTACTATTGTACGGAAGAGGTAACCGTCCATAGACGCTATCGCATCAATAATAGTTAACGTGTCTTGATCAACACCTGAATAAGAAGCTCCGTTTTCCAAGGTTGCCCATGTATCCCCATTGTCAGTACTTACTTCCCATTGGTAAATATATGTTTGTTCAGGAGCAGGGTTTGAAGTAGTTAACGCTGCTTCAACAGTGAAAATAGCATTGTTGCTTACACATGCACTGGTTGGCTCAGGGTGTGTGACAATTTCAAAAGGAGGGCAGCAAGATTCAATTTCTACAGTATCCTTCTTGATAATTTCTGAAATTGGACCAAAAGAAAGGTCGTCCATGGCGAAAATATTACCATTCCTTTCTGGGTTATGTTGGGCTTGCAGGTTCCTAACCTCTATGTCAACTGTTCCGGTAGTGGTGGCAGTCCAAAGTGCAGAAAAGTTATGCCAGTCATTGTCTCTTTGAAGTACAACTGGAGCGACTAATTCTCCATCAATAAAAACCCCAACGTTAGTAGTCATAAAATTTTCATCAGGCTCTTCTCTGGAAAATTCCTGGTGGATATTAGCAAACCATGCACTAAACCCGTATTCCACCCCATTTTCTACTTCTACTTCGGTATTGTAGATGACTCTATTATCATAACGAGCATGCGCGATAAACATATTTCCTGAGTCACTCGTACGATCTCCTATATTTAGCCAATTGTTATTGACGGAGTTTGGGTTGTCAGTAACAGCATAATTGCCTTGGTTTTGATCATACTGCATTGATCCAAAATCGGAGTCAAATCCCCCATGGTCTTCAAAGTCGCCATTTTCAATTAAGTTTCCTAATGGAAACTTAGCGGTAGCTTCAAAAAGTGTGTAGCCTAGGGCTGCATTAACCATAGTGGTAGCACTTTCAGGGTTTCCTATTCCTTCGGTACCATCAGTAGCTATATTTCTCCAGCCAGCAAATACACCGTTAGTATAAGCCTGAACCATCACAGAGTCACCATCACACGTTCCTACTTGTTCGGCTTCTATTTCAAAGCAATCTTTAACTACAATAGAAATGGTATCTTTTTGAGGGCCAGGTGCTCCGAAACTAACGTCGTCAATGGCAAAATCATTGCCACTTCGGGTGTTTCTGACAGTAGCTATTTTAAGCCTTACTGTACCGCTAGTATTGCCGGAGTTCCATACTTGGTTAATCCTGTTCCATTCGCAAACCTCACCATCTACTTCATAAGGGTCTGCCAAAAGTGGCTCATCATTAATATAAAGTTGGACTAGTGGTGTCGGCTCATCCGCCATATTAAAGTTCATTGCCCATACAGAAAAATCATACTCAGTATGAGGTTCAACCGAAACTTCTTGACTCCAAAAATAGCTGTCATACCCATTTCCACCAGCAGCACCATCTACATACATGAACTTGCCTGTCCCAGTGGTGTGGTCTGCGCAGGGTTGCCATGAGTTAAACCCTGGCCAGAATACAAACTCGTTTATTGTCCACCTTCCTGGTTCTGCTACATCTAAAAAAGGGCGTGGTGGGTCTGCCCAATTTTCAGGTTCAGTTGCATCTGCCGGATCTATATAGTTTGGGTAATAACTACTTGGATTTACTCCCACATTACCTTGTTCAAAATCGCCATTGATGACCTGATTGCCCAATGGGACAATTGCTTCAACTTCGAATTGGTATACGCCTGGAGTATCGGGTATGAAAACAGGATTTGAGAGAGTAGTGTCAGGTAGGTAGGTGCTTGGAGACCATTTTATGGAGTCAGTTGCGCCTCTTGCATTTAATCGGGCGCTTTCTCCCAGACAAATTTCTTGTTTATCTGCTTCTGCAAATAAGATTCTTTCCTGAATCCATATTGAGCGTTCCTGATAACAAGCTATCCTATGTGCATGTGATTCATCCTCAACAACTCTTACTCTATATCTTCCTGGCTCAGTTATAGGAATTTCTTTAACCCCTACACCTTCATATTGACTCCCTCCTATTGGCTGTTCATTTAGGTACCATATGTAATAATAAGAGTCTGCTGTTCCTGATGCGGATATATAAAAATCAGGGTCAATAGGCGATCTTACGATATTGCTACCTGTGCTTGTATTTAATACTGGTGCATCGGCTACAGGAGTACAGCATCCTTCGGTGGTTTCTTCGGCAATGGCTGTAACCCGATCACATATGGTAGTGATATCTAAATCGAATAGCGCAGGGATTCTTGTATTGTTGTGAACTGCTTGCGTGCTTTCGCCAAATTCAAGAGTTAACTGGTCTATGTCATAGGTCTCATCAAGAAAGTTCTCTTGGACCCATGGAAAACCCACAGCGTTTGAATTTGCTTCTTCCATTCCATCTTCGGCAGAAAATACGCGTATGGTATTTGTGCCGGCTTCCCCTCTGATTCCTGCTATATTTTCAGCCTCCATCACCTGCATGGTGATTAGGTAAACATTATTGTGGTTTGTATTGGTAACCTCGTTGCCTCTAAAATAAAACCATGTAGAAAAATTTCCATTAATCTCTATTTTGATTCGATATAAGTTGTTTGCCTGAAGTCCATTTACGTAAATAGGAACTGTTAAGCTATTAAGCTTGAAATCACTTGTGGCGGTATAAGTGATTTCATAATCTAGATTGTTGTTTTCAAGGACTCCAGCATTGTCAAAATCAGGTACAGGGGTTGCTGACGGTCCTCCGCTAGCAGGAGACTCTCTTTGGTAGTAATACTCTACTGTGCCAGAGCCAGAAGGATATGGTACGGGTGAAACAAATGCATTTGAAACCCCATTATCGTTTAGATTACCATCACTGTCTCTTACAAACCACCTGAATTGCGCATCCGGATCTGTTGATTGTATTTCATATTCAGCATTTTGATCCGCACAATAGCTGCCCGTATAGGTTTCTGTGCCACACTGGCCAAAAGCAACCATGTTAATGCATAATAGGGCAAATAAGATAAAGTAATGTTTCTCCATGTTTCTTCTATATCAATCATACCTAGACATACATACCAAAAATAGCAAAAAAGTAAGTTGTTTTGTAAGTTTTTTTATTATTCTGCCATGATATAAAGTAGCTGAAGCCAAATTATTGCACAAACTAAATTAAGGTTATGAATAATACTCGCCAGTTCTCAGGTCTCTACTTTAATTGATTTATAATCTTACCGCCATATTCCCCTTAATCATCTATTGGTGTTTATTGAGTCTGTTTTATTGTTGGTCTTTACTTTTTAAATGTTTATCTTGGTTTCTGTTTGTGTTCTTGATCTTGTTCCACAATGTCACACACCCATAAAACAGTTATAGAACCCTGCAATAGCGAGGATAAAGACCTTGAAAACACTACCGACAACCTTACTGGTGTCATTTTGGGAGTCGAAGGGACAGTATCTGCACCTATACCAGGGAAAACTTTTGAACCATTTTGTTTAATACGAAATCAATAATTTTATAAACTATGAACAGACTTCTTGTTTTTATATTTGTTATTGCTAATGTGCAATCTTTTGGGCAAAGCTTTGAAGATTCTACTTTAGTTAATGGCCATATTGAATCTTTGGTAAGGCCTTTTAAATATGTGGAGTATTTTCAGGAGTTTAAATATGTAGTCCATGGTGAGGATGACATTGACTTGCCTCTTATTAATGATGAAAGTTTTAATAAAAAACATTTGGAGTCTCCATATCTGGTTTTGCAGTCTTTGCTTGCTGCTAATAGCAATGAGTGGATTGATGAAATAAGCGAAATAAAGGGGAAGGGCCGTATAACTGAAGATTTTTCTAATTATAAATCTTCAGAAGAGTTTAGGGAAAATTACGTTTGTAAAGTTGTTTCAGAGTTTTATTTCAAAATGCATGATAAAGAATATTGTATTCTTCTATCCTATGTCCATACACCAGAAATGGGAAACAGGATGTATACGTTAGTGCTAGGGAAAAATAAAAATGTATGGAAAATCTCTTATGATAAGCACCTTTCTGCCTTTTCTTATTTTTTTTATTTAGAGCCTAAAAGGTTTAAAAATTTATTGTTTGGTAATGTCTCTTATTTCAATACAGTATCGCCGGAGTTTTTTGATTATTACTTCTATGGTGGGGTGTTTAATGTTACAGGTACTAAAAATTTCGGAATGCTTTATGAGTATAGTAAGGAGCGTCCTCTTCCTAATGTAACAATTCCCAAAGACAAATATTTTCAAACAAATCTGAAGTTTAATGTCAGTTCTGATGAAATACCCCATAAAATAGGAATAACGACTGACTGGTCTAAGAATGATGGAATGTTTTTTAATTACGAAACAGCAGATAAACGGACATTATATGCCGGTTCTTATAGGGAACGAAAATTTGATGGAACTCCAGAAGCTGCAGCTGCTAGCTGGATATTCTCTAATGATTTACAAGAAATGAAGAAATACTCCCTTGGGTCCAATGGTTATACCAATAATGAGTTGAAGGCTATGGGGAGCTTTGATCGTGAAGCGTCTATGGATTTTGACTATAAAATTATGTTTTACGATAAAAGTGATTTATATGTACTGATGTTTTTTCACGAAAGAGAAAATTTTTCTATGCAAGAAGGTGGCTATAAGGTATATAAATATAAGGGCCATAATTCTATTCTTTTAACTGCAGGGGAAGATTCCTGGAGAGTTAATTTGAATCCTTCCGATGAAATAAAAGCATTAGTTTCTGCATTGAGTAAGTTGAATTATGAAGGATTAAGAATGCTGTTTTCTGGTGAGACTACAGGCGATCCTAAAGTAGATCAATTTTTTAGGGGAGTGTATTTAGGAAGGTACCCAGATGGAACTATTTATATAAACTCTATTTATATTCCTGAAACAATACCCAGTTTGATAAAGAAAGACTGACATTTGAATTTGCTGACTTGTAAATATTTTCCCTATGATCCTGCGTCTCGCTTAGACCTACCATTTGCAGCGGGCGTTATTGTAATACAGGACTGGATAAGGTACAAAAATAAAGTATTATAGGATTTTTTCACGTTAATATAGTTGTTTATGAAAACTTATTGTTTGTGCTTGTTAATGTTTTTATGGAGTAATCTTTATTCTCAAGAGTCGATAAATCAGTTTATTGAAATTTTCCCTCAGTATAAATGGGATGATCTTCCTGAAATGATCTATAATTTGCCTTTGGGTGATAAACTGGATATTGATAAAGCAAATGAATTCATGTGGGATGATAAAGCTGTTGCTGATCGGAAAAAGGTTACAAATTATAGTTGGGCTGTAAAAGGTCCTCACTATATAACAGTTGACGGTTCTTATGCTAAAAGTGAACTAGGAAGGTTTCATAAAAAATCAGGATTCCCTGATAAGCCATATAACAATTTATTCGCTTTAGGTAGGGTTGATATTAACCCTGAAATAGTTTTGCTTATCTTGTATTATGATGGATTTGACTGGGAGGCTGGGTATCTAAAGTATTTTGATATTTACTCTTACAACCGAAAACAAGGAAAGTTTATTTCTGCAACAAGTATATCCCGATCTGTTATAGATAAAGATTTTACTTTTACTCAGTATGATACATTTTATGACTTTAATGAAGAGTTACAGGATATGGAAGAGTATTTTGTTGAAATTAAATATTCCCTAAACTCCGAAGGATATTTTCAGCAAACTTCCATTCAAAAAGTTCAGGAGATATCATCAATTTTTAGAACGAAAGTAAATGATACGGACGGTTGGGTGAATGTTCGAGAAAAGCCCAATATTAACTCTAAAGTAGTTTTTAAGGTTAAGGATGAAAAATATTTATTGGTTGAAGACATTGATAATAAAGACTGGTACCGAGTTATAGAAGTTTGTTTGTGTGCTCTAAAAGGTGATATTCCTTTGGATGTATTTAATGATGGAAATAAAAAGTTAATAATGCTTACAGGAGGATATATTCATAAAAGCAGAGTGGGGCGGAGGTGAAAATAGCAATTAACTTTCCCTTCCCTCCCTATGGTTTTAGCGTCCTGCTAAGCTTCTCCCATATAACCTGGCCTAAGATTGCGTAGTATCCTAGACCCAGCTTAATGCAAGGTTGTGGCTTGCGTTACGTATTCCCAGCCTTACTTTGCGTCTTTTGCTACCATCAAATGTAGTGATGTATTTGTAAGGTGGGTATATATATAGCAGTGCAATTGATTATAGCGAGGTTTGCTGAGTATTATACACGCAAGTCTAAAAGCTTGCATAGGTTATGGGTCAAAGTTATGCTTCGCTGAAATTTTACCAAAGGCGTATGGTATTAGTAATCAGATTCTTATTTTAAAGTTTTGAAGTGAAGTTCCATTGGGAAATATTGTGGAACTACTAAACTTGAACAGCAATGAAAAATATGAAATTGTTTCAGAGGTATTGCCCTCTGGTCGTACAATTCGATATTGTAAAAAAAAGTAAGACTTATGTAGTTCTTTGTCTACTTATATTTAAATCATGTTTCTCTATGGGGCAAAAACTTCCTTGCTTAAGTTCAGCTTCCTTAAAATGGAAAGTGCCTATAGAAGAAAATATTTTCTTTTCTAGTCCATTAATTCATGATGGATTAGTTTTCATTCATGGAGAAAAGCATAGAGCTTTTGACTTATCCTCTGGAGAAGAGCTTCTTTTTAATGATCCTCAAAAACAGCAGGTTTTTAGAAGTAAGATTTCTAACCCTTTTTTGTGTTTTCGCAATACTGCCGAATTATATATTGTAAATTTACATTCAAATGAAACTTATACATTTAAGAATAACTGCTGGTATAACGATATGAGGCCGTTTTTTTTGAAGGGGAATATTGCGATTACAGTAGAGAATCATAAGTTAATAAAAGCATATGATTTAAACAATAGTGAAGTTTTGTGGAGCAAAGAATTTATTAATTGCCGAGCTTTTTTTATTCACCAAGGAGATGAAGTTTTTTTCTATACAGACTCCTATCTGTTTTGTCTAAATGTTTTGTCTGGAGAAATAAAGTGGAAAACTAAAATTTCTGGAATTGATAAAAAACCAATCATTATTAGTGAAAACCTGTTTTGGCTTTACTCTGAGGTAGGGGTTTGGGAAATAGATATTCAAAAGAAGGAAAAAAAGCTTATTTTTGAAAGGGATATGCGTGATCTCGAAAATGGTGTAATTGATAACGGTTTTTTATATAATCCTGATTGTGGGTTCGCAGTAGATGTTGGTAATCGGAAAATTGTTTATGATGAGTGTAAAACAAACTATGAGAAATTTGAATTTCAATGTTTTTTAAAAGGAAGTAGCGTTTCTCAAAAATATCTTATTTCTAATTTTGGGGATGGTGAAGGTTGTGGGAATTTTGAAAGGACTGTATTTTATGATAAGGAAACAGGAACTCCCCTATTTGATGGTTTATGTCCTGTTAATACAGAAATGCATTTTGATAAATATTTGTTGTTTGCTGACAAAGTTTATAATGGATATTTGATCGCTATTGGTAATGGTGAACTTTCTTGTTTTTTGATTGATGAATAATAAAAGCTATGGTATTAGCGTCCCTGATTCCTGTAGGGCAGCATGAAATGAACGTTCAGGCTTATGAAGATGCAATGAACAATACCTATGCCCCGCTAGGCATTACGTATAGCGTTACATTAGACGAATCTTTTAGAAACAACAAAGATTGGGACTTGAATGGTGATGGTAGGGTGCAGGCTTCAGGAACCCGCAACTTTAGCGTGGAATACAAAGGCGAGGAGGCCGAAATGATCTTTAGCTATGTGGAATCTAAAGGTGGAGAAGATGAAATGGATCCTGAAACCGCCTACATATTGGCAGTGAATGAGGTCTCCAATATAGAAGATGATCAGTTGGGCAAAATGCCGCCTACGCAACAGTTCGGCTTTATTTATACCGCCAATGTTCGAGAAGAAGCATTAGCACGTACCGTAGCCCATGAAATAGGGCATGGGGCATACCATTTGGAACATACCTTCCTGAGAATATACTTAGGCAAGAATTCAGAAGGTGCCACAGACAATCTGATGGATTATGGCTCTGGTATAGATTTATGGAAGCTTCAGTGGGACATTGTGCATGATCCGGGACATGTATGGGGGATTTTGAGAAGGGATAGGGATCATGAGGCTTACTTAGTTGATTGGATACAAATAGATAGAGCTAATTCAAATTTTGTAAATGGAATGCAATTTGATAATCCGGTAGCTTATGGCCTAAGGAATGAAAATATAAGTATCAAATATAAAATTACCAATAGTGAATTAGATAAAGCCTTAAAGAATATAAAGAGTTATAATATGCCAGATTTGGAGAGTGATTACGTAGTTTCACTTTTAGTCTATAATAGTAATAATTTTGAAATATTAGATTATAGTATTACTGGCTTGGTCGAAAGAAACCCTGTTAGTTGGACAGGGTTTATTTATCCGATAAAAAATGATTTTTCTTATAATGAGAGAGTTATAGCAGCTAATCGTACTTCAAATAATAGTTGTGATTTTGCATTAGGAGTCTTCCCTACTACCTATCAAGCCAATGATGAAATAAGATGGCAGTCTTTGCGGTTTGGTGGTAGACCTGAGACTTCCCTTCTAAGTAATGAAACGCTAAATATTAACTCTCGTTTTTTAGGACTGATTAATGAAATTCCTGAATTATGGTTTGGTTTTGAATTTGAACAATTGGCTCTAAGGAGACCTAACCTTAGGCATGGCGTATATTCCAAAAGGAATAGAAATCCCTACCCTAACTTTCCTAACTTATTGAAATATTACGATATTGATGATGCAGTAAGTTATAATCATTATTTAAGATATTTAAATGAAGAACCTGTAAATCCAATTAATTATTTAAACAAATATCTTGTTGATGCTGGTACATGGACTTTTTTAGGGAGAAAGCCAGATTTTTCAATTAATATTTACTTGTATTATCTATTGAAAAAAGCAGAAGCAGAAATTAAACTAGATCCTCCTACTTACCTCGACTTAAGTAATTCAATAAGGTTTGCGGCACCTCCATCTTCACATGCTAATCATAATCTTGGACTTGCCATCGATATTAACCCTGTAAAAAACCCAATGTTTCAAATTGTTGAGCTGCATTATTTAGTTTGGCTACTCACTAATGACCACTTATTTAACTATAATACTACAGGGGGGAATGCTATAAATCATATGAAATCGATTCATAATAACTTTATTATGAAATGTGATGAATTAGCTAATATTGAGGGAATAGAAAGATCAGCTCAGTCTGCTAATAATATTCCGCTACTCAATGAAAAAGTTTCTTTGAGGATGGATTTAATGAAAGATTTAGATAGTTATTTTAATTGTAATGACTGTATTTCTATTTTGGATTTACAAGAAGGAGAGCTTAATGTTTTAATTGAGAATATAGTAGATGAGGTTGTTGACTATCAAATGTTAAGACCAAAGGATGATATTGTTCAATTTATTAATGTAAAACTTTCTGAATTAAATGATTTAGAAGAAAAGATTGATGGATTCAAAGATTACTTTAATGCTAAAGTAAAATTAGCTCTATTTTTGGATGTAACGCATGAATATGATTGTAATGTTTTAAATGAATATTTGAACTCCCTCTTGATGGCTATTGCTTTGATAAAAGATGATTTAAGCGAATATTCAGTAAATATTTATAATAATGATGATTTGTTTGAATCCAATGTTTATTTAGTTAGGTTAGAAAATACTTTAGATGTTTTTAATAAAATTCAATCCTCTATTTTAGTGAAAAATGAAATTAGTAATAGTAAAAGTTTTGAAAGTGTGGGAAAAAGAATAATTGAAGGTATTAACAGTGATGAAGCAACAGGAGGTAAGTTGTTAAAGTATGGCTTTTTTGAACTAAATACAAGTTTTGTAGAAAAAATGATGGAATCAGGGCATATGTCGTGGGGAGGTTATTTCCCCAGACAAAAGGACTGGATGCACTTTGAAGTAAGAGAGGATAGCAAAACTTTTGGTGCATCACAACCAGAATCTGCAAGGTTGATATATGAAATGTATCCGTTGCCTAAACTTAAAAATGAACTCGAAAACCTTGGGATTGTGGTTGAGTGGGATTCAGAAGAAGAATATTTAATTATAATTAATGATTAATTTATGAATTATAAAGCTATTTTATATACTATTTTAATGTTTTGGGCTTATGTTTCTGAAACCAATGCTCAAAAAGAATATCCAAGTATTAGTAATTATTTAGAGGAAGAAGCTTTTATAAGCTCTAATGGTATTGCTGATCTAAGTGTACCTATTAAGATTGTTAATGATCATATTTTGTGGAAAAACAAGATTTGGAGCCTTGCTTCAGGAAAAGAAGTTGATATTTCAGGCATAAAGAATTGGACAAGTAAAGGGAAGTATTATATTTTTAGTGCTCCTCATTACTCAATTTTTGATATATCCTTAGGCAAGATAATTTACAAGTTTGGTCTTCCATATTATAAATGCATAGCTGAAAATAATTTCTTTAATAAGGATGAAGTTTTAATAAGTGAGATAAATAAAGTCTTCTTATTTGAAATTTCTTCAGGTTTTCGTCTGTGGGAAAAGGAATATAAAGGAAATGTTATTTTTTCTAGAGAATTAAAGGATGGTTATTTAGTAATGGAAGAAATAGTAAGAGATCATATGACTAACTGCTATTTATATGAAAAAGAATCGGGGAAACTTATTTGGAAAACCCAAATAGGATCTGGAAGTAGATTTACTCCTCAAAGTTTAAGAATAGATGGGAAATGTGTGTTTGTAGAGATAGAATATAAAATTAAAGGTGACGGTTTTAGTACTGAGAGAACAGGGACATATGTAAAGTTTTTAGATCTAAAAAATGGATCCGTTCACACTATTTCAGAAGGTAGTGACTTCTATATTTGTAAAAATAAATTGTATGTCACAGATGACTTTGGAACAAATATTTTTGATGTAGATAAGTTAAAACCTATAGCTAAATTTGCCTCAATGGGAAGTGTTATTGCTGCATTTGACGATAAATTATTGTATAGTTACTTTGATGATTTTAAACTTTATTCGGTATCTGGAGAGGTTATAGCAGAAGGCTTTTATGATATGAATTTTTATAAGGTTTTAAATAGTGATGAGGATCATTATGATGAACATGGTGATGGTTACCGGCCTTTCGAATTATTTTTCTCCTCTGAAACTGATGGGAAGCTCATTGCTTTCACTAATATGGGTGGCGTTATTATATTTAAAATAATAAGATGAAAAACCTTACAAGTACGAACTTGTTCTTAAGGTCTTAGCGTCCCACTAAGGCCTACCATTTGCAGCGGGCGTCATACCGTCCCTCTGGTCTAAGAGATTAGCCTAGCGTATCCTACACCCAAAATAATGCAAGGTTGTGGCTTGCGTTGGGTATTTCCAACCTTACTTCGTGTCTTTTGCTATTATCACGCAAACAGATTTTTTTACGAGGCGTGGGTTGTGGATGTTCAGGCGTGGCGGAAACAAGAATGCTAACAATGAAGAATATCAATCTCCCATGGCCTGTCCTCCAGCAGAGCATGGGGTAAATATAATTTATATCCGATAACTTGCGCTATCAACCCTCCAAGGGTTTTAGAACCCTTGGAGGATTATTGGAGGCAGGTGGATTGAAGTAAACCTGATAAGAATGCCCCTAGTATTTTTTTGCCTCTTATTTTACCTGTAAAACCATAGAGGACAGCAAAGCGAAAATCTGTTTTATTCCGAAAATGAGCAATTAATAAATCTGTTTCTTATTTATACCTTCCTAATTTGCCCATTATTTTTTATCTTTAACTTTGGCCTTTATATAGATCTCCTTACGCAACATGTCTTTTGCTTTAATGAAGAAAGTTCTGATTATTCTTTTTGTATTTTTTGCCTTTCAAACTCATGCCCAAAATGCCTGGCAATTGGGTACAAGACAGTATGATATTCCTAAATTCCTCAAGCGGGTATACTTTAAAGATGTCTCTTACTGGGCCTATTCCGAACCTAAGAAACAAAAAGCATTAAAAAAAATCAAACTTTCAAATAAAGCTCTTAAAGATCCTGTAAAAGTAATTCAGTCATACCTCGCTGCAACTGATACTGCCTGGCTGGCAAAACTATATGCCGGGAAAGGTAACGCCAATTTGAGTGAAAAGAAACTAGCTTTCAGAAACAGTAAGGAATATAAAGACGGATACCTTTTTGAGATTTGGATAGAATTTTGGTTTACGCTAGAAGGTAAGAATTATAGGGGTTATGTGATAAGGCACCAGGTGGAACCGGAGGGGTATTACGTTTTTCCATACATCGTAGAACAGGTGGGCGAGGAATGGAAGATTACGACTGATAAACAGATAGCAGGTTTGTCTTATTTTATGTTATTAGAGCCTTTGCACTTTGAGCGCTTTTTGTTTGGGGCATTTGATCTTGATGATGTGCATGAGGACTATAAAGAATACATATTCAAGCAAACTTTTCGGGTGGACAAAGGATTTTCATTTAAGTCTTTAATAGGCCGGAATGCGGGTGCGCCAGGGGTTGCAGACAATCAGATACCCAATTCAGGACAAATCATAAAGCAAGACTTTGAAGTTTCTTATAGGGGAAATACAAGGGTTGGCATTAGCTATGTTATTTCTGAACAAAGGGGGACTCTATTTAAATATGATAATAAGAAAGTCTCATTTTTTGATAATAATAGGAAAGGAACTGTAATGAATGAAAACCCTGAAGAGGCTGTTGCGTCATTTATGTTTGCGAAAGGGTTTGAAAATAAGGGGAAAGTATCAATCGGCGCTCCCAAGGTTAAAGAGCAATTATTGGGGAAAGAATATCATAATGATAATGAATTTGGAGATATCAAACTTTTTCGGAAAACCGTATTTCATTCTGAAGGGGTTTTATACGCTATTGTTTATTTCCATAATTATGAACCCAAACCTCGAGGATCAAATATTAGCTATACTAATATAGGAAGATACCGTCTCCTTCTTAGATGGCAGGATGGTCAGTGGTGGGTAGACTTTGATCCTACGTGGATAATTCGGAGATCATTGTGCCACCCATTTCGGGCCATGTTGTGCCACCCATTTCGGACGTCATTGTGCCAGTTTATAGCTAGCCCTTGAGCATTGTTTCGGAGATCATTGTGCCACTTTCCATAATACTTATTAGTCTTGCCATAAAAAGCAATGGCAGGTCAACGATTGGACATTATGGAAATACTTCAAATAATTCAATTAAAGAAAAAAGGGCTCACACGTAAAAGTTGGGGAGTTTTGGTTTGATTTGTTAATTTTAAGGCAAGATGAAAGAAAATATTATTGCCCCTTTTTTGCCGGAAGGCATACTAGATTTTTTTGAAATAGAAGCTGTAATAGAGCTATGTGACCTGAACAGCAAAAGATCCTTTTATAAAATCAACCTCATTGAGCAGAACCGGCTATTAGGAAAACATAATCCTGAAGAGTACGAGTCTAAAGGTTTTTATGAACCTAAAATTGTGCAAGATTTCCCTATAAGGGGAAAAGCCGTTTATCTTGAATTTAAGCGACGAAGGTGGAGGCATAAAACATGCAAGAACAAAATAGTTTACAATGACTATTCATTTGTAGCTGAAGGCTCTAAAATCACTCAAGAGCTTTCAGATTTTTTAAAAGGTACAGGTCGAGACCCGCGAAGATACCATTGGTAACATTGGCAGCTATTATGAGGTCAAAGGGGATTTGTTGAGGAGGCACTATAAGAAGAAAAGCAGTGGGTTTAAGCAGTGGGAACAAAAAGAGCATGCAGAAGACTATTTGGTCTTTCCGGACAATATCGGAGAGCATCTCAGTATAGACGAAGTTGCACTGTCAAAAGGAGAGTTGTACAGTAAGCCTTCGGGCAAGTGCATGTTGATTTTATAATTTTACCCACTTCCCGGGTAGCAGTTCTTCCAGCCTGTTTACCGGGTGATTGTCTATTCTTTCCAGAACATCTTTCATCCATTCCAATGGGTTTACACCGTTGATTTTGCAGCTTGCCACAAGCGAGTATATTTGGGCGGCTCTCTGGGCAGCATCATGTGAACCGGCAAACAGATAATTTTTCCTTCCTATGGCTACTGGCCTTATTGAGTTTTCCACCAGATTGTTATCTATCTCCAGCTTGCCATCCTCAAGATATATGGAGAGCCTTTCCCATCTGCTCAAGGAGTATTCGAGCGCCTTTCCAATAGGACTCCTAGGGGCAATATTAGGGTACAGGTTTTTCATCCATTCTTCCAGGTCGTCCAATGTTGTTTTTGCATCAAGCCTTGATTCCTTTCTTTCTTCAAAAGACATCCCGGCCTCCCTTGCTTTACGCTCAATATCATATAACTTCTGAAATTCTTTCAAGGCATGTTCTGCATTTTCTTTGTCATTGTCCAATGCTTTCTCAAACATCCTTCTGGCATGTGCCATACAATGGAACAATGTTATGCCCTTGATGTTGGCAAACATATCATATACGTTATACCCGTCACATTGCAGGTATCCCTGAAAACCCTTCAGTATATCTGATGGCCCTTCGCTCCCGCGCCCGGGACGATAGTCGAACAGCACCTGTTTCCCGACAGGGTCATAATATACCCAGTAATACCCCCGGTGGATTTTACTTTTTTTATCCTTGTCGAGAACTTTTATGGGTGTCTCGTCTGCCATCAGGTAACCGGCTTGCAGTGTCCTCTTTTTATGCAGTTCGTATAAGATTTTAAGCTTGTTTACCCCTTGTTTTACCCAGTCTGACATTGTGGAAGAAGGAAAATTAAGGCCTTCTCTCTTAAATATCTGTATCTGGCGGTATAAAGGAAGGTGGTCAACATACTTGCTGACAACAAGGAAAGCGACAAGGCTTGCTCCGGCTATCCCTTTCTCTATCGCCCTGTATGGCAATTCTCCAATGGCAACACCCTCCCCTTCAGGTTTTGCGTATTTCGGGCGTACAATTTTGCGCACATGAAACTTTCCGGTGGTATATTCAAGAACCTCTGTCACCTCTTCCCCAATTTTTTTCATGCCTGAGGTATCTTCTTCAGGCTCAACAATCTCTTCCACCCTTGGTACATGTGCCGGTATAGGGAGGCGGCCCGGGTGCTTGCGGGCTGTTTCTTTTTTGACACGCTTAAACCTGACGACCTCCTCTTTTTCAGGGGCAGTTGCCTGCTCTTCACCAAGTCCCAGGTTTAACTGTTCCGGTGCGGACGAAGGCACAAAACGCTCGCTTTTGGTGCCATATATGAGGCGCTTCAGCTCTTTGAGCTCAAACTTCAAAAGTGCGATCTCGGACATCGCCTCCTCATATTTTTCTTTATAGTCTATACCTTCGGCAAGCATGTTGCAAAGATAAATAATATACCTATGTAGGTGGTATTAGGAAAAAAAGAATAAGTTTAAAGATTTCCAGGACTTTTATATCTTTTGCGGTGCCTGACCGACTCAAGGGAAATCCCTTGTAAGACCAGTTGCAATACCGAGGCGGATATTTCAGATTTGGTCACATTTTTGCAATGGACAGGTATTTCATAAGTCCCTCTTTCAAGGCGTTTGTGATACATACTGAAACCGTCGCCTTCCCATAAAAGGAGCTTGACATGGTTTCGGTTTCGGTTCAGGAAAATAAAAATGTCCCCGTTCATGGGGTTTTCGTTAAGTTTGCTCCTTACAATACCTGATAGGCTGTCAAACCCTTTCCGCATGTCGGTTTTGCCCGAATAGAGAAAGTACCTGCACTGGTGAGACAATGAAAGCATGGCTAGCTGACTAATTGTTTAACAAATGATGGATCTGCCATGCCGTGGAATATGACCTTGGCACCGGAAGGAAAGACAACTTCCATGTTGCCGGCCGCAGGGTTAATTTCATCAGGGCTGCTTACTTTCAGAGGGACAAATCCGGTACCGGGCTCCTCTGTTCTATATTTGCCGCACCAATAGATGAATTTTTGATAATTGATGTTCTGCCGAAGGCTAAATTCTTTTTTACTGATACCGCTTTGTTGCCAGAGCTGATAAAGCTCACGCATCTGGTCAGATACTTTTGTGTTTGTTGCCATTATTTTGCTGTTATAGTTTGTAATGCAAACTTATGGCGTTATTTTTTGGGAATAAAGATGTACTTGGCCGTAGGTATACGTTGTACACTTTTATTACCAATAAAAACGGGAGAGGCAAAAGAGGCTCTTTGGTAGCTTCTGTAAAAGGCACATTGTCGGCAAATATCATACAAGTTCTGGAGAAAATCCCTCTGGAACAAAGGAATAAAGTAAAGGAAGTAACCCTTGACATGGCAAAAAACATGGAGTCATCCGCAAGAACATGTTTCCCCATGGCAAATTTGGTTACAGACCGCTTTCATGTAGTAAGGCTGGCCCTGGAGGCTCTACAACATATAAGGGTCAATCAAAGATGGGTTGAACTGGATATGGAAAACAAGGCTATCGAAGCTGCCAAAAAGAATGGCGTTAGGTATAAAGCACCCTTATTGCCCAATGGGGACACCCCAAAGCAACTTTTGGCCCGCTGCAGGTATGTCTTTGCCAAAAAGAAAGCTGATTGGACTCAAAGCCAAGAGCAGAGAGCCAACATAGCTTTTGAAAATTATCCAGACCTCAAAAAAGCTTATGACCATGTTCTTGAGTTTAGGCTAATATATGAAAGCAACACAAAAATTTCCGCTGAAAAAAAGTTTAATGAATGGATCAATAAAACTCATGAGATGGAAATTAAAGAATTTTTAACGGTAGCAAATACAGTAAGCAACCATATGAGCAATATTCTAAACTTCTTTGACAATAGATCTACCAATGCAAATGCGGAATCTTTTAATTCAAAAATAAAGCTCTTCAGGGCAAACTTAAGAGGCGTTGTAGATACCAGGTTTTTCTTGTTCAGGCTCTCTAAGCTTTTTGCTTAAATCCCCAGAAAAATACGGTGACCCGAAAAAAGGAATGAGCAATCGTCAGATTGCCTCTGCCCTTGGAATTAGCCGCAATACGGTCAATTCCTATTTTAAAACCTTCAAAGAGCACCAGCTCAGCATTGAAGACCTTGAAGGGCTTACTGAGACTGATTTGGCCGACCTCTTCCCTAAAGCGGACTATAAAGATAGCACTCGCTACGAGCAGCTAATTAAATGCTTTCCTTATTTCCAAAAAGAGCTTAATAAGCCCGGCTGTACCTTGCAGGTACTTTGGCATGAATATCTCAGTAAACATGCTGATGGTTACCGCTATACACAATTTGTCACTTATTACAACCAGTGGAGCAATGCAAAGAATGGTAGTGGAATATTAATACATAAGGCAGCAGAGAAGCTTTATGTGGATTTTGCAGGTAAAAAACTCAGCTATGTTGACCGAAGCACCGGTGAAGTAAAAGGAGCTGAAGTATTCGTAGCAATCCTTCCCTGCAGTCAATATACCTATGTTCAGGCGGTTGAAAGTCAAAAAAGGGAAGATTTCATCTCCTGTCTCAATGGATGCTTGCAATGGCTTGGAGGAGTACCTAAAGCTATTGTGTCAGACAACTTGAAAGCGGCAGTTAGCAAAGGGCATAAATATGCTCCGGTGATTAATAAAACACTCAAATCACTCGCCTTGCACTATAAATGCGTAATAGACCCCACAAGGCCATATCATCCACAAGATAAAGCCCTGGTAGAAGGAGCTGTAAAGCTCGTTTATCAAAGGATTTATTACCCTTTATCAAAACACACCTTTTTTAGCCTCAAAGAGCTCAATGATGCCATTGCTGAACAATTAATTAGCTACAATGACAAATACTGTTTTCAAACCAGTAGGGTGACCCGAAAGCAGCGTTTTCAGGAAATCGAAAAGGAGTTCTTGGCTCCTTTGCCTTCGTCCCCATACCTGATAAAAAACTATAAAAGAGCTAAGGTTCAGAAGATTGGCCATGTCTTTTTAAGTGAAGACAGAAACTATTACAGTGTTCCTCACCGGTATATAGGTCAACATGTCGAAGTTCAATATGACGCTTGTAATGTTGAGGTATTCTTCAATAAAGAACGCGTTGCCTCCCATAGAAGAAGTTATAAGGCAGGCGGGTATAGCACTGTAAAAGAGCATCTACCTTCTAGCCATCAGGCTTATAACGATTGGAATCCGGAGTACTTTATCCAAAAAGCTGAAAAAGTCGGCAGGTATACCTGTGATTATATTACCAGGTTAATCAGCCAATACAATTATCCTGAGCTAGCCTATAAACAAGCACAAGGCATTTTGTCATTCTTGAAGGCTTACTCTGCAGAAAGACTAGAAAGTGCTTGTAAACGAGCCTTGCAGTACCATAAGGCCAGCTACAAGACTATTGATCGAATACTGAAAAACAACTTGGACCAAGAGGCAAATTTTACCTGCAACCTCCAAAGTAACACGCCTGACCATGATAATATCAGGGGAGCTTCTAACTACATATAAACTATTTAACATCAAAACAATACATAAATGAACCAACACAACACAGTAGAAAAACTTCGGCAGATGCAACTTTCGTCTATGGCAACCCTATATCATCAAGCCATAACCGAGAACCTGTATAAAGACATGAGCACGGATGAATTCATGACCTTGCTTGTTGATAATGAATGGGAAGAACGCCAAAGAAAAAAGATCGCCAGGCTAATCAAACTGGCCGGTTTTAGAACGGATGCTTCTGCAAACAATATTGATTACCAAAGCAATAGAAGCCTTGATAAAACTTTTTTACAGCGGCTCTTTACCTTAAACTTTATAAAGAACAAAGAGAACATCATTGCTACAGGCCCTACAGGTGTAGGAAAGAGTTACATCGCCCAAGCTATTGGAAATCATGCTTGTCAAATGTTATATAAAACCCGCTATTATATAGCCGCAAGGTTCTTTGATCAAGCTAAACTAGCCAAATTAAACGGTACATACATTAAGCTTTTGAATCAGTTGCATAAAACGCCTCTTTTAATCCTTGATGACTTTGGGCTACATGCAATGGATCAGTTTGATAGACAAATACTTTTAGATCTTATAGAAGAAAGGCATCAGAGAGCTTCTACCATATTTTGTTCTCAAATACCAGTAAGTAAATGGCATGAACTAATAGGTGAAGGAACCATTGCTGATGCTATTTTAGACCGTGTTGTCTACTCCTCTCACAGGTTAGACTTGCAAGGTGAATCATTGCGTAAAAAACAAAACTTGAACTAGAGAAATTATATTCGTAATCTTGTACTGGAAAGTGGCACTATATCCTCCGAAATAACTGGCACCATATCACCGAAATAACCACCTACGGAGACAGTCAGACGGTTTGTTTGGTCTATGGACGAATTTAATGCTGAAGAAATGTTTGCCTATTGTAGTGGAAAAGGAACAGAGGAGAGCAGAGGATTTTGGGATCAGATAAATATCTGTTCAGAGGATTATTTTGATGTTAATGAGGTTTTTTGGGTTGCAGATAAATTCGCAGTAGATATTCCGCGAAAAGCAAGAAGAAACTTCAGTATAAAAAATCCTTATCCTGAGGTTTTTTGGGACCCCTTGGCTGAAAGAAAAAGGTGGGCGAAGTTTGGGAAGCCGTAATAAATGCAAAACAACAAACAGTTTCAGGGTTTATGAAAACTAATTTGTCATTGGCAATATTTGTCATTAGTGCTTTTTTTACTGTCAATTTATATGCACAAGATGAAGCTCTTAAAGATTCTCTTCTTCAGGTTTATTCAAGTGAGGAGTTGTCTTCTATGACTCCATTTGAGTTGTATAATGCTATAAATGTAATTAGAGGTCAACCTGTCTTAAAAAAATCTCCTCAGGAAATAAATGAATCTTTAACATTTGAACAGAAATATCAGCTTCTAGGGATATTCAATCAAGAAGTCACAAGATTGGAAGAAGAGAAAAGATATTTTCGTCAAGTAGTTTTTCCCAATTCGTATAGAGATGTTTATGATGGTTATTATGATGTTTTTTATAAGTCTCAATCTACCAGAGAGCTTCTTCAAGATAATTTTAAGGAGATAATTGATCCCATAAAGGAAGAGGAAAACCTTCATAGCAATTCAACTAAAAGAACTTTTTTTATGATGAGAACGGTATACTGAAAGTCGTAAGTGTTATTTATAGCTATAATATTAATAAAGGCAGACAAGTTGAAATGGCGAATTTATACCCATACAGTTTTTATGAAGAGGTATATTATATTATAAATGATTCTATGGTATTTTATACTTATTTATCAGGAAAGCAAGAGATTGACCTGGATGACTTTATATCAAAAGAAACTTTAGATACTACCAGTATTACGGTAAACTCAGGGAGAATGTATTTTTATAATAAAAAATGTTTTCAGCGATACGAAAGAATTGGAATTTTACAAAGGAAAAATTGGAAATCAGGAGTTAATTCATTGGAGGATACTCCCAAAGGTTGTAATGACATATCAACTGAGTTTTTGGATGTGTATGTGTCTGAGTTAGAGGAGTATGTTGATGGGGTAAATGATTATTTAAAGCCTGTGAAAACCTCCTTTTTTTCGCCTTATGAAGTAGTCCCAGAAAATAACCAATCCTCAGACTCTTTAGAAAGAAATTCTGAGGATTGAAGATTTTACAGTTTCCCAGTGGTCGAAGTTTAACGCAGTGTAACTTATACCTACAGTTCTGGCGAGCTTTTAACTTGCCTTGATAAATACTTTCATTGCTTTTAGCTATGGCTAGATAAAAGCTTACATAGGTTATGGGTCAAGGTTATGCTTCGCTGAAACTTTGACTAGGTGGGGCAAAATAACTTCAAATCAGACGCTTCACTCGTATTTGATTTTTAACCATAGAACCACTATGCTATGCAAACCAAATACGCTGATTTTTTGTTCTTTTGCGCCTCATAACGAAATCTAATGCATAATCCAGGCTAAATCATTTTTTTTCAAACCATCTGAGGGTTTTGAGGTTTTCTGTATAGACCAATCGGGGTATCTGCTTTTTATGTATAAAATAACTTTATAAAGATTTTTTTGAATTAAAAGATGTAACATTCCGCAAAAAACGTTAAATTTGTTAGTTGCAAAAATATAGTGTCTCATGAAAAAATTATTTGTATACACTTTTACGGTTTTAATGCTTACAGGTTTTGGTATGACCTTCTCTGGATGTGGTAATTATACTGGAAAATTTCATAAAGAAAACTGGGGGCCAAGAAAAGGTAAGAAACCTAAAAAAGGAAAGAACTATACAGGGCAAATAATTATATTAGAGAAGGCGTTGGAAGCCTAAAACCCAGGGTTCTTCTTTTATTGTACAATAGAAGAAGAACCATATTTATCCCTTAACAACCAGTTTTGAAGCTTTAAGTCGGACAGCTTGTATTCTTGAAGTTATGGTCAAGTACAGGATAGCTGTTTGCTTATAAGGTAATATACTCCTCTTGTCTTTTGTCATTTAATGGAGGTTTGTGTCTTTATTGGTGCAACCTTTCATTAGGCTCTCCTATAGCAGTGGCTGTATTGCTGTTTAGCTTTTGTATAGGTCTGACTATATCAGTACTTACAATAATCCATACTTTCCTTTCCATTTATAGAACAAACCTCTTGATACATGTGGGTTTGCAGTTTTTTTTACCCCTCTTGTTTTGCTGAAAATCGCTTTGAAAGTATGCTAGGGCGAATTTCCTGATCCGGTTAATATTTGCTTTATAACTATTCCACTGGAATTTATTACTTTGCCCGTGTTTTTAGGGCAAGATGACGTGAAACGTATAGTTTAGGCATTTGCAAATATGTTGTTAAAATGAAGGAATCTAAAAGGCATCCGGAAATGTGGAAATCGGCCAGCGGAGCGCTGGAAAGGAGAAATGTGTGGAACAGTAATAAAAACCTGTTGGATCTTGTAAAACCTGGACACCGGGTGCTGGATGTTGGATGTGGCGCAGGAAATATCACCAAAGGTATTAAGGAGCTTGCTGGAAAGTTTGGGGTGGTTACAGGGATCGATACCAGGGACTATATGATCGAAATGGCGCAAAACATGAACAAAGGTGTTTTTGGACTTTCTTTCTTTAAAGCAGATATCAATTTTTTTAGCTCGGAAGATAAATACGACGTGGTAACTTCTGCTCGTGCATTGCAATGGGCGCATAACCCTTATCAGGTTATCTGTATTATGAGAGATCTGGTTAAAGAAGGAGGCTGTCTTTCGGTATTGGATTTCAGCCTTGAAAAAAATGAGTTCATTCCTGCTTTACCTGAGCCTATGGAGATTTTTTATAAGGCTTTTTTAAATTGGAGAGAAGATGCAGGAATGGATAATGTGCTTGCTGATAATCTTGCTGATTTGTTCGAAAAGGCTGGATTGAAAAATATAGCTGTTTCTGACCAGTCGGAGTTTATTCAAAAGCATGATGCAGGATTTGTTGACGAAGCGGTTGCCTGGAGTAAAATTGCGGAAACCCATGGTCTCCAAATGGTGATGGACGGCTATATTTCGGAAGAGTTAAGGAAGAAGGCGGTGGATGCTTACGACTGGTGGATGGAGGAGGAGGGGGAAGGTATAAAGCTATGCCTTAAAGCTGTGACAGGCTATGTAGAGGGTGCTGAATAAAGTTAAAATTGTTGATTTGTAAATATTTGTAAAAGCTTTTGAGGTATAAGTGAAAGGCTTTTTCGATGCACAGTAAACTGAGAAAACCTGATCCAAAGTTTCTTTTTGCGTAGCCACAATCGTAGCCACAAGGCATGCCTTGTGGCTACGATTGTGTGAACTTTTCAGCAGGCTCTATGTGTATATGATTGGTCAAGAGAAGTCCTTACCTAAATGTCGCAACTCCCCCCATTACATGCGTTGCCTTCTTGGGAGTTTATATTTTTTGGCTCTGGCATTTCCTTCCATGCTTCTTCTAGGGCCTGAAGAAAAGCTTCTTCGGGTTGTGCACCTGGAATCCCATATTTTCTGTTAATGACAAAAAACGGGACACTGTTAATCCCTAAATTTCGCGCTTCTAGTATATCGGATTTAACTTCATAAGCATACTGGTCTGAATTTAGCATTGTCGTAATTTCTTCTGGAGGCAAGCCTACCTCACTACCTAATTGAACAAGTGTGTCATGGTCGCCTATTTAGGGCCTGCTGAAAAAGTCACAAGTGTGCAAGATACGCATGGCCTTGCATGAAGACGTATTGGAATACTTCGAATGTAAGGCCATAAAGTAGATTGTGCGCTTGTGGCTAGCCCAAAAAAAGTATTGGCGTTAAGGCTTCTCACTTTAATGTGCACGGGAAAATAAGAAATAACCGAAAAAACCTTGCGCCTATAGATCCTAATTCTTATAGAAATATCAACAGTTCAATGTTTTGGGCGTTTTTCAGCGTGCCCTATTTGAGCCTTCTGTGAAATAGGCGCTAAAGAGCCTTTCTTCTATTTGGTGCTGTAGTCTATATTTTTCAGCTAAATGGGTAAGTCTATGGGCATCCATGGTGTTGGCTACTATAGCTTTGTCAAAGTCATAGTGAAGCCCTGCGTCAAATGCCATTTTAGTGACATTTTCGTGTATTTGTTGAGACTTTTCCAGGCTTATCCCTTTCACTTCAGCTAAAAACTCTTTTACACTTTTTCCTGGCTTTGTCTCAATATCTGGCTGTAATTGAAAGCTGTGCCATTGTATCTGAACTTTGTCTTTATGAGGAAACTTTTTTAATGCTTTGTCAAAATGCCGCTTGCCAATATAGCAAAACGGGCACATGATATCAGACCAAATCTCAATTTTCATAATTTATACGCTAGCTTTTTATATAATAACAATTCAATTCTATGAGTTGTGTTTATCTTTACAAGATTACTCATAAAAAATGCAAATACAGTGTCTGTTGAAGATAGCATAATCAAATCCTTGGCCAGTCATGCCGATGCGACAAAAGCTGCTTTTTTGCCCCAGTTCTTCAAGGCTTTGCCAGGAGGGTATGGAGAAGGGGATGCCTTTATTGGCGTTAGTGTGCCTAATCAAAGGAAAACGGCCAAACAGTTTTATAAACAAGCTGACTTGAATGATGTAAGCGCTTTGCTTCAACACCCTGTGCATGAACATCGGCTTACGGCACTTTTTATTTTAGTGCTTAAGTATGAAAAAGCAAAAGGTGAAAGTGAAAAGCAGGAAATTGTTGATACTTATTTGCGTAACCTTCATGCGGTAAACAATTGGGATTTGGTAGATTCGTCTGCAGACAAGATTCTTGGGAGCTATTTGTATGATAGAGACCGTGAGCTATTATATGATCTTGTCAATTCGGGAGAATTATGGAAACAGCGCATTGCAATAATTAGCACCTTCTATTTTATCAAGAAGAAAGATTTTTCTGATACATTAAAACTGGCAGAGATTCTTCTGTCTCATGAACATGACCTTATCCATAAGGCAGTTGGATGGATGCTGAGAGAAATAGGCAACCGGAATTTTGATGTTGAGTATGAATTTTTAGCTAAGTTTTATCGGCAAATGCCAAGGACTATGCTCAGGTACGCAATAGAAAAGTTTGAGGAAGATTTGAGGCAAAAATTCTTAAAAGGAAAAATATGAAATAGCATGAATGCATCGTTTATAGAAATATTTCTTATTTTTACTGTGTATTAAGTGTGTCTTTATGAAAAAAGTATTGGTTTTTGCCGCTTTTATAAGTCTGTTTTTTTCTTGTGGAAAAGATGACGGCTGTATTCACGGATTTTCAGACAATGAAGGGAATGTGTTGGAAATGGGAATCTTTATTACTGGTAGTGAGGAAAAAGCCCGTATCATTAACAACACATGTAAAAATGAAGATATGGATGGCTGGAGAATTGTAAACGGTAGCAATAGTGCTTCTTTGCCCGCTAGGGAGCTGCGTGCAGGTAATGTTGAAGTGATTGATCTACGCTTTACCATTGACGACGATAAACCCCTTCAAGTAGTACATGACGGCGAAGTCATCTCAAGGCAGTTTTAGCCGAACTAAGCAATAGGAGTTTAGATAAGGTTAATAAGGGAAGGCAAAACTTTTAAAGTTTAAAAAATATTGGAGTGTACTTTTGAACACACATCATGTTTTATTCACCCAGCAGGTTTTGGTTAAGCGCAGAGTGGTATATTTTTAAATAAGCTTTCAAGCCTGTTTCGAGATTGCTTTTTTTCTCGTCTAGGTAGCTTTTGTCTGTATTGCCTTTGGTGTTACTAACGTTGAATGAAGTAACTTTCTCACCGTTATACTCGAGCCCATACCCATCTTTTTCATAAATAAATGTGCCAAAATTGTATGCCAGCACCGGCATGTTTTGAGGAAGATCATCATTGAAAATATTGTTGCCAAAGAAGTTGCCGCTCGTGCTAAAGCCTAGGTAAGAAAGTACAGAAGGCATAATGTCAATATGTTGCATAGTGCGATATATTGAATAGTTTTCTTCCTGTTGAGGGTCGTAAATAAAAATGGGGACCGAGAACATTCCCAGGCCTGATTTGTAATAGTCTTTCTCGGCCTGTGCCGTATGATCTGCCGTAATTACAAACACAGTATTTTTAAACCAAGGCTTTTGGGAGGCAATGGTAAAAAATTCTTTTAAAGCATGGTCTGCGTAGCCTATGCTTTCATGTATTTCCAGTGTGCCTTTAGGAAACTTGTCCTGATATTCTTCTGGAATGAGGTATGGGTGGTGAGAGCTTAGTGTGAAAATAGTACTAAAGAAAGGTTCGGGAAGGGTTCCCATAGTTTCTGCTGAATACTTTAAATAAGGGCCATCAAAAATGCCCCAGTGTCCGTCAAAATCTTCTTTTGCACCAGTATATTCATTTTTTCCAAAATAATCATCAAAGCCAGCAAGACGACAAAAGGAGTCAAAGCCCATCGTTCCATTTTTGCCTCCATGGAAGAAGGCGGAATGGTAACCATGGGCTTTTAGTAAATTGGGCAAGGTTTTTAGCTTGTTTGATGCATAACGGGAATATACATAGGGGTCGTTCATCATAGAGGGCAGACCTGCTATAATGGATGGCATAGCATCTATGGATCTTTTGCCATTGGCATATGAATTTTCAAAAACAATGGATTGGCCAATTAGGGAATCCAAAAATGGTGTATATCCCTTGCCTTCGTTAAAGTATCCAATATATTCAGAACCAAAGCTTTCTAAAATAATTAGCACTACGTTCTTCCCCTGGTTGTCGGTATTAAAAGGCTTGATTTCTTTATGAAAGTTGAAGTGTTTGAGCGCTTCTTGTTCCTCCATAGAAACTGTTGGTATACTTGAGGGTTGTCCTACAGTGTTCATTACAGAAAAGGGCGTATTGACAATTAACGGAACAAGGTTGGCCTTAGAGAAAAGGGACGCATCAATAATTTGGATGGGCCTGTTTTGAAGGCCGCCTCTCCCAAACATGATGACCATTGGTATGGCCAGCAGCAAGGCAAAGGTTTTGAGACTGTAAAATGTTGTAGAAGGATAGCTTACAGGGTATCTTGGTGTAATGGTTCTACTGTAAAGGACATTAGATAGAATAAGTAGAGCGCCAAAAAAAATGGTCAGGTACCAGTAATCATACAAAAAGCGGGGCATCATGGTCCAGCCTTCTCCCGAGTCAGTAAAAAAGTGGAAGACATCAGCAGTAGTCCTTCTGAATATAAATCTGAAATAGATGATATCTGCTAAATTTAAAACTATGCAGAGTGCATTTATACCCAGAAACGTGTGCTTGAGGACTTTTTGATAACTTTTGGCATCAGTAAACTTGAAGGGTAGGAGGTGTAACAATATAAAAGGTGAGAATAGATAGGCCACGGCACTAAAGTCGAACCTAAGCCCAAGAATAAACACCCAGAAATTCGCATCGGGAAAGTATGAATGGTTAAATACATAAAATAGAACCCTCAGTATAGAAAAGCATAACAGTGCAATTCCAAGACGACGAAGTAAGGTCCAGATATGGGCCAGCTGGTATTTCATGAATGGAAAAACTTAAAAAGCCGTATTGGGGCTTTTGTTAATTTATTATTAACGTAAAGTTAAGCCAATATCATCAATAATAACAAAGAAAAAGCTGGGTCTTTGAGAGGTTTTAGTGTGCTTTACTATTCTTCTTGATGCCTTCTGGAAGGGTTTTTTATACCAAAACGAATACCTGTACCTATATACATTACATCATAAAATGTAAAATAGTCCGGGTTGTCCAGGCGGGCATAGAGGTACATGTCTTGCACATTGGCTTCAATATAGGCTGCTACATAGCTGAATATGGTTTTCTCGAAGGAATGAAAACGCACCTCCGACGATAATCCCAGGTGCCAGCGCATGGCTGAATTCCACCAGTAATAGCCTGCTCCGTACTGGTCGCGTGGCCAGATAAGGTGGTGGTTGCGGTTGAGGGTAAAACTGAGGAAGAAAACAGGGTTTACAGGGCGCAGGCTGATGTTTTCTGTTATTCTTATGTCAAAAGGATTGTATTGGAACTTGGTGGTTATCTTGTTCAGTTTTCCACCAAATTTAGGAGGTACATGCCCATAGAGGAAGCTGAGGTCAAGTTTGTTGTTGGCCATGGGGTAGTTAATGCCTGCACTAAACATGCCTATGCCTCCGGCATACTGGACGGTAAAGTCACGGGGTATCAGACGTTCTAAAAAGTTGTTCTCCTGCGCTCTCGCGGTTGAAGCGACCAGCAATAAGAAAATTGTGATATGTTGTAGTAATTTTCTTCTCATCAGAAATCGTACTCTTTTATAGTCCAATTGCCATTCACAATCTCTGCTATCTTATACTTTCTCATGGCAGGGGCAAAGGTGTTTACATAAATTATATCGTCCTGATAGAACTCCCGTATTCCCCCGCCATGCAGGTGGCCGTGTATCGGAAAAAGAAGATTTTCGCTTTCTCTCATTATTTTTGAATACTCTTCTTCCAGATTGGTGTCAAAGTCCTCATCAAAAGGAGGAACATGGCAAACAGGGATTATATAGTCCACACCTTCTTCTGGTTGCATTTCACGACGTAAAAAGTCCAGATTTGGAACAGTGCCGTCAAAATTATACTCACGACTGTTGGTGTTGTGGTACACAAATTTTATTCCTCTATAAATAAAGGTAAAGTCCAGCGGGCCATACATTCTTTTGAAAATCTGTTCTCCGTTATTCAACAGGTCATGGTTGCCTATGACGGTAATGTAGGGCATGTATAACCTGGAGAAAATATCGTGCATCCAATGGAATTCCTCCAACATACCAAAGTCCACCAGATCCCCTGTATGGAGCATAAAGTCAATGTTGGGAACTTGATTTAGCACATCCACTAAATCTGAAGAATTGTCATAATGGTTTTGCGAATCGCCTATAATGGCTATACGGATGGTATCGCCGTGGGAGGGATTGGCCAGCAGCTTTTCTATGTTTTTTTGGTTGATGTCCTGAGGCGTGTCGGATCTGAAGACCGCATTAGGGCTGTAGTTCATCTTCTGACAGGAAAGTGCCAGCAGAAAAAATAGCGTTAGCGACACTTTTGTTAGGCTAACGGTAATGAGGTTCTTTTTTGAGAAAGCCATCAGTTATGTTGATTACCTGAGTGCTGTTCTTTATAACAGCTGGTATATAACCACAAAGTTACCGAATTGTTCAGTTTAAACCGAACTAAATTTTTAAAGGTTTTAGGTATTGGGAAAAAGGGTTGAAAAGACATTTGTATTTTAATAATTATACCCAATAGGGTATAAATTGCCCTAAAATAGTTGTTTTTATACCCGAATGGGTATGATTTTAACTTTTTTAATTATATTTATACCCGAACGGGTATTTGTTTATGGAAAAAGAGCATTTGACAATAAGTGAACTGGTTAGGAATAAACGAAAAACACTAGGTTTAACACAGGTTGAGCTGGCGGATAAGGCTGGGGTAGGATTGCGCTTTGTTCGTGAATTAGAGGGTGGTAAGCCTACCTTGCAGATGAACAAGGTAAATCATGTTTTAATGTTATTCGGGTATGAATTAGGGCCAGTACCTTTAAACCGTGAAAAGTTGTTCAATGAAAAAAGCTAAGGTATATATGTATGACCAATGGGTGGGGGTTTTGTGTGAAGACGAAGAAGGGTTTCATTTTCAGTATAGAACTGAATATGTAAGTTCTGAAAGGGCGGAAGCTATAAGCCTTACCCTCCCGTTGAAGGAAGAGGCATATCATAGCAATGTATTGTTTCCATTTTTTGACGGATTGATTCCTGAAGGTTGGCTTCTAGAGATTGTGGAGAAAAACTGGAAGGTAAACCCTAGAGACAGGATGGAGCTTTTGCTTAAAACCTGTAAAGATTGCATTGGTGCGGTTAGTATTGAGCCTTTAATGGAAGATAAGGATGAATAATAGATGTTTGTATTGTTATAAAGAATTAACCGAGGAAAACTTTGGTTATCATCCTGCCTGTAGTAGGAAATTTTTTACTACTACTGTTCCTCCTGTTTTAGATTATTCTAACGACGAGATGGTACATCTGGCACAGAAAGTGGTGCAAAGTCACATAACTGTAACTGGTGTGCAGCCCAAATTATCACTGGGACATAAACTTTCGTCTGATAAAAATGTGCCATCTAAACTGACCATCGTTGGGGTCTGGCCGGATTATATCCTGAAGCCTCCTACAGAATTTTATCCAAACTTACCGGAGTTAGAAGATTTAACTATGCATTTGGCTGAATTAGCGGGCATAAAAACAGTTCCTCATACACTAATAAGGTTGAAGTCAGGAGAACTGGCTTATTTGACGAAGCGTATTGATAGAAAGGGAAAGCAAAAAATTCATATGGAAGATATGTGTCAGCTTACTGAGAAGTTGACAGAGTTTAAATATAAGGGTTTATATGAACAGATAGGGAAAGTAGTTGGAAAATATTCTGAAAATCCGGTATTAGATATTGTTGCATACTTTGAACAGGTTGTTTTTTGTTTTTTGACAGGCAACAATGATATGCACTTGAAGAATTTCTCTTTAATAAAGAAGGTAGGAGGAGGTTATAATTTGAGCTCGGCTTATGATATGGTAGCTTCTGAGTTGGTGGTGGAAGGTGACGATGAGGAATTGGCATTGACACTTAATGGAAAGAAAAAAAAGATAAAGTTTAGCGATTTTGAGGTTGCAATGAGTCGCTTTGAAGTGAATGAAAGAGCTTTTAAGAATATTTTTAACCGGTTTGTAAAGGCCCTACCTAAGTGGCAAGAATTTATTGAAGAAAGTTTTCTTCCTGAAGATATGAAAGAAGCTTATCAGGAAATGCTTGTTAAAAAATTTAAGCAGCTCGGCTTGACGGAATAAGTTTCGCAAGCAATAACCTCCAGCCTTTGCTATCCGCGCCAGGGATAGGAGCGGTTACCCCGCAGCGAAGCGAGGAGTAATAGCGGATAGCCCGGTGACCCGGGGCTAGTCTATCTTTTTATTAACAGCAGGTATTTACAGCCCCGGGGCAGGCGCCCTGATAATTATCATGGTGGATAAGTTTTTGACCCGCCGTTTCAGAATGAGCGGGATTTTTCGTTTTTTAGTCTGTTGGAATCATCAGAATCTTACCCTTGAAACAGCCACTTAACATTAGGGACTTGTTAGGCCTTCTTTATCAGCATAAAGAAGTGGTGGAGGTATTGTTTGGCAACAAGGACTCCGTCAATAAATACGAGCTGCTGGCGCGTGAAGATATGTCTGATGAGCGGCTGGAGAAGTTGGTGGCCTATGAAATTATCCACGAGAATGACAAAATCGTAAGCCTTGATGACAGGATTGTGACCTTTGTGGAGGAGTTTCTGGAGATAGGGGAGGTGACTACCAGTTTTATAAACGACAACGTACAATCGCTTACCGAAAACCTGAAATACTACCGGATTGACAATAACTACCGTTTTCTTCGGAACATCAAGCGCTCACTGAAGAAGATTGATTCTACAACCTCACGGGAGGTGATTAAGCTGCACAAGAATATTGACGACACGTATAAAAACCAGTCGAACTACTATATCAAACTGCAGGAACTGGACAAATACAAGCAGAAGCGGGACGATATCATTAACCTGATTAAGGAGACGGAGCAGATAATTTTTGAATCTCAGGGCTTTTTTAATACCATTATCGATGCGGAACTGAACTCTATTGTGTTGAACCTGAGGCATACACTTGTGCGCAACAGGGACTACCTGAATGAGATTCAGTCGCAGATTATCGACTATATCAATAAAATTCAGTATCAGGCAGATGTGTACCGCAGGGTGCAGCGGCTGAAGGAGTTGAAGGACTACGAGGAACTGAAATATAAGACCAATTTTGTGGAGGTGGCCGAGGGGCAGGAGGCGCTGATATTCGGAAAAAAGCCAGGGTTCCGCTCGAGGGTTTCGCTGGACTACCTGTATTCTGACGAAGGTTATTATCTGGCAACTAAGGTGGCTACGCGCTTGCGCTTGCTTCGGGGGATTGATAGAAAACCGGCGGGACAGTTTTCGGAAGATTTGGAATCGGGTAATGAGCAGTCGGTAAAGTTGAATGTGGACGCACTGGTGGCAAAATTTATGGAGAGCGACAGGGATTTGTTTTCTTTTATTCAGGAGTTTCCTTTCCCAAAAGAAGTCGGGGAGCTGAGTTTTGAGAAGAAAATTTCGCTGTATGTGGGTATTTCGGTTGACCACGAGAAAAAGCTTGACTTTAGCGGAGGGTTCGGGAATTTGGTTTTTGTGAATGAAAAAAATGAAAAACAAAGGGTAGGCTACGCGCTGATTTATCCTGATAAATAATCATGAATATACCTAAACAGACAGCGGAAATATTCGGCCTGCTGAGCAAAGGGCAGTTTATAAGCTCCAACGGGAGCAACGGTAAGCTGTTTGATGTGCTGCACGACGAGGAGAATTTTCGGGTATTGAAAGAGTACTTCGGCCATATTGGCTATACGCTGGAGAGTGGCTACAATTACTACTATTTCAGTCAGAAGGGTGAGCAGAATATGGTGCTGGAGAAGAAGCTTGAGCAACTGGCTTCTTTTATAGACCTGCTGGATTTCTTTTCCTGTCTGGACTCCAAGCCTGTGCCCGGTACGCGCTACCGTGTGACCAAGGTGGCCGAGGAATGCTATGCCAACGAGCGCCTGAAGCAGAAGATATTTGCGCTGAGCCGCAAGGAGAAACTGGCAGACAAGGTGACGGAGGCGGCAGACAGTTTTTGCTCGGCTGGTTTTTTTGAAAAAGAAGATGAGGAAACTTATAAAGTAATGGACGCTATTCATTACCTGGAACAGGTGATAATGCTGATAACCATTGAAGAAGATGGAGAAAAGAAGACGGATTCTCAATAGAATTGTATTTATAAATATTGCCAACTCGGATTATTCGGCAGCGGAAATTGCCGGTAATACCTGTTTTGTGGGCACTAATAACCTTGGAAAAACCACCTTGCAGCGGGCAATCCTGTTCTTTTACAGTGCCAACACCCGCGGATTGGGGATTTCCAGTTCTCAGCGCTCTTTTGAGGACTACTATTTTCAGTATCCAAACTCGTACATTATCTATGAAATAGCTACGGAAGAAGGCTTTTTTCATGTGATGGTATACCGGAACAACAAGATTTGCTTCCGCTTTGTAAACAGTGCCTTTGACCCTGAATTGTACATTGCCAATAAAGAGGCCCTGCTTATTAAGGAGGTTCTTGGAAGGTTTAATGAGCAGAAAATTGACTATTCTGACCAGATAGAGACCTACGAGCGGTACCGTAATATTATCTATGGGGCTGACCCTGACAAAAGGTACAGGAAATACGCCCTTCTAAAAGGTAATAGCATGTACCAGAACATTCCTCTGGCTATTACTTCCATTTTCCTGAGTTCGGAATCAGAAATACGTTCGGAGTTTGTAAAAGACTGTATTGCCAATTCCATTAACACAAAGCACTCTACCATCGAGCTGAAGACCATTGAAAGGCAGCTTAGGCAGTTCAGCGAAAGGTATCAGGATATTGAGGCTTTTTTCAGGAAGGACAATGTGCAGCGGGGAGAGCTTATCAAAGATAACTTTCAGCGGATTAAGAACCTGAAGCAGACGCAGCGTTCGTTGGCGGCGGAACTGGGTGGTGCTTTGAAATATACGGAAGGGCAGAAGGAGATTCTGGAGAAGGAGCTTGCGGAAAAAGATGAAATTTTGGGACAGATGCGTGTGGAGTTCAGGGAAAAGGAGCGGGTGTTTCAGGAAAGGCTTGGAGAAATAAATGAAGAGCGGGGTGTGGTAAAAGCCAAAATACGGGAGGCGGAGAAAAAGCAGAAGGAGTACGACCAGAAAAATATTCATGAGCTGATGAAGCTGGCCGAAACAAAGGCTTCGCTGATGAGCTCGCTGAAAGCCCGTGAAGAGGAATACCTGACGCTGACTGCCGGCTTCAGAGATACCGAACTCCAGTTTAAAGTGCGGTTTGAATCGCTGGAAAACGAAAAACGTGACTTTGTTACCCTTATAAAGGAGCAGGGGCTGGAACTGGATAAGCAGTTCCAGAAAGATAAGGCAAAACTGAAGGAAGACCTGCAACGGGAAAAGGATGACTTACGTGAACAGCATACGGAAGCTACGGAAGGCTATCGGGAAGAACTGAACGCAGCAGAAATTCAGCTTCGGGAGGTTAATTACAAAATAAAGGATGTCAAGAACAAGGTTTATTTTAAAGCAGAAATATCCATCATAAAAAAACAGTTGGATGAAATACGTGAGCGGAAAAGACAGCGGAAATCTGCCTTTGAGATAAACAACAATAAAATTGCTTCATTCCAGCAGCAGGCCGACCACCTGAAAGAAAAGCACCGTCTGGAAACAGAAGGCAAAAAAGCCCAAAACAGGGAGGAGATAATTGCTACGGAAGACCTTGTAAAGGAAATAGAAAGCAAACTCTCTATTTATCAGGATGCACTGTTCGGTTATTTGCAGGACAACTATCCAGACTGGTACCAGACGATAGGTAAGGTGGTGAACGAAGAACTGCTTTACCGAAAAGACCTGAAGCCTGAGAAAGTGCAGGAGGCGGTACAGACCCTTTATGGCCTTAAGCTTGATTTGGGCGAAGTGGAGGTGCACTGCCGGTCGCTGGAGGAGCTTGAAAAAGAAAAATCTGAATATCTGGACTATATAAACCAGCTCAATGATGAGTTTCAGGAATGGCAGGAGGCAAAGGACAAGGAGCTTTACGCTGCCCTTTCGGCAACCGGTAAGAAAATCGGGGAGTTGAAGAATGAAATTTCCCGCATGGAGTATGAAGAGGAGCAGGATGAGAAAAAGGAGAAGCAGGCGGAGCTTGACCTGATGGACTGGAACCAGAAGGCTCAGAAGCAGAAGGAAGAAGATACCACTGCTCTCTATGTGGAAGAACAGGACTTGCAGGGGGAAGTAAAAAGAATAAAGGGGCTTCTCAATGAAGTAAAGGCGCAGTTTGACAGCAAGCTTGCCTCTCTTGAAAAGTCATACAATGAAAAACTGGTTTTGGTACGGAGAAAATTTGAGGAGAAGGCCGGCGAGCTTTCGCACCAGCGTGAGGATAAACTTAATGAGCTTGCCGAGCGCAAAGCCCGTCTTGAGAAGGAGAAGAAAGAACAGCTTAAGAAGAAAGGGGTGGATGATTCGGTGCTGCATAAGCTGAAAGAAGAAATAAACCAGCTTCAGTCGCGCCTTGAGCAGATTGAGAAAAATGCGACACTGGTCAGCGATTACCTTAAAGACAAGCGTGAGTTGTTTGACAGGCTGGAGGAGTTTAACGAACGCAGAGAAAAGCTGGACTATCTGGGCGAGGAGGTAGAGGCACAGAAAAAGTCGGAGCAGCTGAAATATGACAAACGGAAACATAACCTTCAGGAGGGCAGACAGGTAATAGCGGACGAAATAAGAAAGTGCAACGAGGGGTTTGATTATTTCGAAAAGCGGTTTAAAACCATCTCCTTGTACGACCGTTTGAAGCACATTCTGGAATTAGCTGAGGCAACCCCTTCTGCATCGTCGGTGATTGACCTTTGCACACAGTTGCAGGCCAATGATACAGAATTTCATACGCAGTTCAGGGTGTTCAGGAACCACGTTACGGAGTATGCGGGCAGGTTCAGGCCGGACAATCACTTCAACTTTAAACTGTCGCACAGTGCGGGCGATTCGGAATATGAGCGCTTTGCCGGTCAGTTGCAGGACTTTTATAATGAAAATAAAATACAGACTTCAATAGCGGAAGTGGCTAAAAGTCACGGCATGCTCATAGATGCCATTGCCACCAAGGTAAAGACGCTGACGGAAAACAAAGGCCGCATTAACCGGATGGTGAGCAAGATGGAAGCGGACTTTGGAAAGGCTTCTTTTGAAAGCTCTAAGCTTATTGAGTTTATCAAGCTGCGCTCTGAGGATAGTGAAAATAAGGTGTTGCGGAAACTACAGAAAATTGCGGATTTCCGTGAACAGAATCCGTTTTCTTATGGCGAAACCAACCTTTTCAACCTCGACAGCAAGTCTAAGTCTGCCATTGACAAGCAGTCGGTGGAGCTGCTGAATGACCTGCTGCACACGATTGCGGAGGAGCATAAGGAGGAAATCAGGGTTCAGGACTTGTTTGAACTGAAGTTCCGTATCAAGGAGGGTAAAAACGATACCGGCTGGATTGAGAAAATCGATAAGGTGGGCTCTACGGGTACGGATATGCTGGTGAAGGCGGTTATATATATTACCCTGCTCAATGTCTTCATTAAGGAATCTACAGAAAGAACGGCAGTGGATTTCCACGTACACTGTATCATTGACGAGGTGGGACAGATTTCAGCCAATTATCTTAAGGAATTAATTGCCTTTGCCGAGGAAAGGAATATTTATCTGATAAATGGTCTTCCGAACGAGAGCAAGCTGGAAACGCATTACAATTATACGTATAAGTTCAAGAAAACCGCCAGCGGAAGCGTCAGGGTTATTCCTTTGCTGACGATGAATGTGGAGCCTTGATTTTTGATGATACGATGATGCGATGATTTGATAATGGGATGATGGACCAATACCCGTCAGCGTTCATAAAACCTGACGGCGTATTGAAGGAGGAGGTTTTTTGATGGTACAATTGTTTGAATGATACGATAAAGGTTTGACTCATTTTTGATGGATATAGTTACTGTTAACCTGAATGCGGAATTTTATTTGGCTCTTCTGCTAGGGGTAACAGCTTATGGTATTATAGCTCTAATCAGAAAGAGGAAGGGATAATCCCTGTCAGGTTTTATAATCTGACAGGGATTTTAATTTTACGACTGCTGTACAAGCCCCAATAACTCTGGGTTTAGTTTTTCTTCCATAGCCCTTTTGCTTTCGTCGGGGAATTGCTCTTTGGCATTTCTGAAAATACACATTACCAGTCTTTCCGCATCGCTCTGGTCAAGGTTGAATTGAGCAGCAATTTCAAGAATGAGTTCTTGGCCTCTGAGGTTTGTCGTACTAGCTTGATGGCTTCTTAACCTTTCGTAAGAAAGAGGTTCAGATAAACTGCTCGTGAATTTTTTTGCTCCATCTTCATCCATGCTGCTTACGACTTTTCCAAGTGTGGCTTTAATGGCAGCATCTGCCAGCTCGTCATTTTGTACAAACTCCAAGGATTTAACAGATTCTAACAGTTGGTTGTATTCCATAGTTTTTTCGTTTTTAGAGTAAACCGGAAGGTGTGGGGGAGGTTTGAAAAAAATAGGTTTTAGAAAATATTTTAGTCTTAAGTGCTATTCTCTCTGAGAAACTTAAACTTTCTGTGCTCTGTTTTAAAAGGTATAGGGAAAAAAATGAGCTGAGGTATGACAGGAGAATCAAAAGTTACAATCGACCATAATCAGATAAGGAAGTGGGCAGAAGCAAGGAAAGGGAAGCCTGTAGTGGTAGAAGAAACGCAGAAAGGGAAAGGCACTGGTATTGTGCGCATAAGCTTTCCTTACGGAAAGTATAAAACAGCATTGAAAGAAATTTCCTGGGATGAGTTTTTTGAAATGTTTGAAGAAAACAATTTGGCAATGGTGTACCAGGAAAAAACTAAAACAGGAAATATTAGTAGGTTTAGCAAGTTTGTAGATAGGGATGCGGTCAAAGAAAGTGGAGCCTTAGAGACATCTTTAGAAAGCCCTAGGCCTAAGGTGGAAAGGAATGTGCCGGCAACAAACAGACCGCCTGCAAATAGAAAGCCGCGTCTATCACCTAAGAAAGCTATTCCTGAAACTACCGATCCAGGGATCAATTATATAGAATACACAAGTCCTGACACAGGTCCAGGGGAAATTCGCAGTGCAGATGATCCTCATGGCGCAGAGTATAGCGGTATTCCAGGGACAGATTCCAATGATGATATCGGTGAGCCACTTTCAGGAGGATCTGCATCAGGAACTAAAGGCCGTGGGTCGGCCAGTCATGGTAAACCTGGTGGCGGTGTTCCAGAAGAATAATTTGAACTGAAATATGCAATAGCACTTCCATTGTTTAGCAAAACAAATTCAAATCAGTCGCTTCGTTTGCGTATGTGCCTTAACTATATCGATTATAAAGTGCTGATTTATTTTTATTTTGCTTCTCATTACGGGATCTATCGCAATAGTTCAGGTTTAACTTTGGAAAGGATTTTCTGACATACATGTTGGGAAATCCTATTGTTTGTTCCTTTGTGCTTCTTCTTTAAGTATTTTCTCATAAGTAGAGCTGGATGAAATGCTGTTCTTTTTTAGTACAGAAAATGATCCACTGCTTTCCAGTATTACAGCTTCTACTTCCTCTAAACCTGTAAACATCCTTTTTCGCACAGCGCTCATGATATCGTCCTTCCTGATTCGTTCTTTTATCATGTTTTTCTCTATAAATGCGCCCTTGTAATACAGGAGCGTAGGGGGAGCTGTTACCATTCTTGAGAGTTTGGCTGATTTTATTTCAATAAATGCTAGTATATATTGGAGCGTAAATAATAGCAGGAAGGTTGTAATGGACTCTGTAATAGAAACCTCTGTAGCAGTTAAGATACGCCCAAAGGCTGAACCTATGGTTACGGTTATAATGAAATCAAAAGCATTCATTTGGGCAAGCGTCCTTTTGCCAGAAACCCTCAGCATTATAATAATAGATATAAAAGTGACGGTTCCTACCAGTAAAATTCTTAAAATTGGTAAAGCCCCATCCCAAATAAAAGCGACTTCTTTTTCCATGTTCTTTTGTTAACAATCCTTATATTAGAAACTTGGGGAGCAAATAACTGTTTTGGGTATACTATTTGCCTTTCTCTTTGAGCATGCTTTATAAAAGCTTATTCATTGGAAGGTTGCTTTGTTTTAACTTTTCAGTGGTTTGCTAATGTTGCTAGTGTTTGGATATAGTAAGTTATGCTTGAAGAGGTTATGATTTGCTTATAAAAACCTTAATAAAAATAAACTAAATATATAAGAAGATTTGTTTGACATTGTAGAATCAAATATGTAAAATTGCATCCTCAAATGTAAAAAGAGGACAGCAGTTATACTGACCTCTTATTGGGCCCTTAGCTCAGTTGGTTAGAGCACCTGACTCATAATCAGGTGGTCGCTGGTTCGAGCCCAGCAGGGCCCACTTAAAAAGGAAAGCATCCGCTTTCCTTTTTCTTTTAGGCCTTTTTCTTTTCTTATCTAATGCTTTACTTTTTGCTCACTGGACTGGTGGTTGTTGGTTAGAAGCTAGTATGGGTTCAATATAGTTTCCTATATTTGCATGTGCAATTCAGGCAACCTCTTTTAACCTGAAAACATGCTATAGATTTCGTCATGAGATTTAATTTATTCTTTTAATGGATTTAGCAAAAATCAAAAATATCATATTCGACTTAGGCGGTGTCATTATCAATATTGATTTTGATGTTACTTTTCAAGCAATAGCGGATATGTGTCAATGTTCTGCTCAAGAAGTAATTGTGAAGTTTGAAGCCTTGAACATAATACCTGCCTATGAAACCGGTCAAATCAGTGACGCAGAGTTTCGGAACCTCGTACGGAAAGAATTTTATGAAAACCTTACAGATCAGCAGATAGACAAGGCTTGGAATGCGCTTTTGATGGACATCCCCAAAGAACGGCTTGAGCTGCTGAAAGTATTGCGGAAAAACTATAGGACATTTTTGCTTAGCAATACCAATGCTGTCCATATTCAAGGTGTCAATGAAATCTTATATAATACATCAGGTGAGAAAGATTTTTACCAAATGTTTGATAAGGTTTATTATTCTTATGAAATTGGGATGCGCAAGCCAGATCCTGAGATTTACGACTTTGTTTTAGAACAAGAAGGTTTAGATTGTAGTGAAACATTATTTCTGGATGACAATATTGATAATGTCAACAGCGCATTAAAAAAGGGGATTCATTCTGTAGTTGTCAAAGCCCCCCGTGATATTTTAGAAATTCTTAAGAATGCAAAAAAAGCATAAAACCTGGATACTTCAACTATTTCTTCTTGTACTAACTTTTTTTACTACTACCCTTGCAGGTGCTGAGTGGATTTTTGGGCGTACGTTGCTACTGCCTGGTTTAGGGGAGTGGTTTACCTGGGAACATTTTCAAAGGGGGCTACATTTCTCTATTCCTTTTCTCGGTATCCTTACTGTTCATGAGTTTGGACACTATATAGCTGCCAGACTGTACAAAGTGAAAGTTTCGCTGCCTTATTATTTGCCCTTTTTTCTTGGCTTTGCGAATTCAATAGGCACTTTTGGGGCATTTATTAAAATCAAGAGTCGCTTAGTCAGTTCAAAGCAGATATTTGATATAGGAATTGCTGGGCCTTTGGCAGGTTTTGTGGCCGCCATGATACTGTTGTGGTATGGGTTTACAAATTTGCCACCCATGGAGTATATTTTTGAAATACATCCAGAATACGCACAATATGGAGAAGATTATGAGAAATATGTATATGATAGGGAACATTTAACTCGTGATATTGACTACGAAGGTGAGATCCCCTTGATAAGCGTCGGTAGTAATTTGATTTTTGAGTTCTTTACACGTTTTGTTGCTCCTGACCCTTCGCTTGTGCCGAATAGGTTTGAGCTAATGCACTACCCTTATCTTTTTGCAGGCTATTTAGCCTTATTGTTTACCGCTTTAAATCTATTACCTATTGGGCAGTTAGACGGAGGGCATATCCTTTATGGCCTCATAGGGGGAAGGCGTCATTATTTATATGCACCTTGGCTGTTTTTTGCCTTTGTTGTTTTTGCTGGCTTGGGGATTTTTCAGAACAATCCATTTGGAAACGCCTTCGAAGATACGGGAAGTTTTGTTACCTTCTCGGTTATTTACCTGCCGTTTCTTTACCTTCTGTTTTCCAGGCTCCATGCGCCTACACAAGTAAAATTCATGAATGCCTTTATTGTTTTCCTGTTGCAACTTGTGGTTGAATTGCTTATCCATGATGTAAATGTATCAAGTGGATGGTTTGTCTTCGCTTTTGTGGTAGGCCGCTTTTTAGGTGTTTACCACCCACCTGCTTTAATAGAACAGCCTTTAAGTCCTAAAAGGAAAATCTTGGGATGG